>JAFLBI010000002.1:0-300000 GCA_017303835.1 Chitinophagales bacterium | reverse complement strand
ATCATCCATTTTCTCAATTCCGGATCCTTAACAGCTATGGGATTGATATATCGATACGTATGATCCGCATTAAAGATGACAATATCGGATGGCAGTTGATCGAGAACAGACTGCTGTAATCGCTCATTTGCCTCCATGCGCATTTGCGCCAAAGTGATGTCTGTTATATCCTTACTGAATACAACAATTTGATCAACGATCCCATTTTCAAAAACAGGATAAATATTCACCTCAAGAAATATGGTCTTCTCCCCAAACTCAAAAGTTTCCCTAAACGTCTTCTTCTGACCATCCTCAAATAATTGTCCATAGCGATTTTGCCAATAGGTCTTTAAATCATCTGGCAATGCGTCAACAATACTATCTCCTTTATCTATCCTGCGCTGATAAGCTTTATAAAATGACTCCTGAAACTGCTTATTGATATACTTAATGATAAAGTTTCTGTCAAATGAATAAATATCAGCTGCACTATTTTCAAGAATTGAACGAATATCTTTTTCTCGTTCTTGTAGTTGCTTATATACCTGCTCAGTTATGTTATGCTTATTCTGCGTTTCTTTTTCACTAAATAAAACCGTTATCCATGCATCAGCATACTTAATCTCAACATCATATGATTGATTGGTAAACTCGGAGAATACCGGTTCTTCCGGATTAGCACGATCTGTTAATAAGCTTACCAGTTTTTGAACAATCCCTTGCCCATCTTCACCAACATTCACGATATCGCTCAACTTCAGCTTACTCAAATCCTCGTCACTTGCCGAAACAATTAATTTAGCCTTATCATTTGCACAAATGATTTCCAGCGAATAATCAAGTATAAGCAGGGCTTGTTGCACTTGATTTAATGCACTCCATACAGCGTCACTGAATACATGCTTTTGTTTCATACCAAGAGGTGATGGCATGATACTAAACCATAGCAATTATATCCACCCAGAATAGCGTAAACTATCTATAAATGGAGAAATATTACTCCTGCTTGCTGAATTATAACCACAAAACGCTCCTTTGGATAAATGGTCTTTATAATTTGTTGCGAATAACATCACTCTGGGCATAAGCTGATTATAACTTTGCCTATGCTTAAAAAGTATGCGGGCTGTTTGAATGAGCTGATTTTGCTGATCAAATTCTTCCGCAGCAGATGAAAACTCAAATAAAGTAATAGCCAATTCAGCTATAAGAAGATACTAAAGCAATATTTTCTCAGAAAGCTAATAATCAATGAATTAGGCAGAAAATAGCGCTTAATAAGAAAAGAAGTTTTGGAAAGTTAACAGTGTTAAGTATTTTTGTGTTGAACTTTAATCCATGGGTATTGCCGAAAGAAAAGAGAAACAAAAGCTGGAAATCAGGAAACTGATTCTGGACGCCTCCCTGAAAATCATTCAGGAAGAGGGTTTCGAGCAATTGACCATGCGAAAGATTGCTGACCTCATCGAATACAGCGCTACAACAGTATATCTCTACTTCAAAGACAAAAACGAACTCTTCTTCCATTTACATACCATTGGTTTTAGTCAGCTCACAGAAAAAAACCAAAACCTGCTCACCATTAGCAATCCCTTACTCAGGTTGTATAAGATGGGGGAAAACTACATTGAGTTTGGCTTGAAGAACCCTGAACTGTATGACATCATGTTCATACAACGCGCGCCCATGGCTACTTTGGAGATGATGGTGGACTGCGATTGGTCGCACGGAGATGCCGCATTGGGACAGTTGAAAAACCTGCTCACAGAATGTATGGATAGAAAATTGATTCAACCTGCACCGGTGGAAGCAGTGGCTATGGCCATCTGGGGTATGGTGCATGGTTTGGTTTCGCTGGCTATCCGCGACAGGCTGAAGCATTTGCTGGCAGGTGAACTGGATAAGACAGCCCGACTGCATCATACCATTACTACGCAAGAATTAAAAGAAAGCATGCATCAATCATTGAACTGGCTGATCAGCACCATCGACAAACAATAATTTTTTTGCTATATACTTAACAACGTTAACTTATTAAACATCAATCACTCATGAAAGCAAGCATCCGAAAACTCACCTTATCTGCATTGCTTTTGTTGCAGTTCAGCAGCTACGGACAGTCTGTACTGGATCAGTATATCCGACAGGCAATCGACAGCAATCTGGCTTTACAACAAAAGCGGGTAGATATCACCAAAGCCAAACTGGATCTGGAAAGAGCCAAAGCCTGGTTTTTTCCGCAGGTAAACCTGAACGCACAGTACACGCTAGCAACAGGCGGTAGAACCCAAGACCTGCCCATCGGCGATCTGATGAATCCTGTGTACAAAACCCTTAGCCAATTAACTGGCAGCAGTGCATTTCCGCAGATCAGCAACCAAACCATTCAATTTCTGCCCAATGATTTTCATGAAACCAAGGTGGAAGTGAATTATGCAATCTTCAACAAAGACAGACAACACACCCAAAAAATTCAGTCAGGTATGATTGCTGTCCAGGAAGCCGAAACAGCCATCTACAAAAGAGAATTGGTGAAACAAGTGAAACTGGCTTACTATCAATACCTGCAAACACTGGAAGCAGCAAAGATTTATCAGAATGCACAAGAACTGGTTGCAGAACAATTGCGCTTCAGTGAAAAGCTGGTTAAGAATCAGGTCGCTACTCGAGAAATCGTACTGCAGGCAAAAGCACAATTGAGTCAGCTGCAGGCTTCTATTGAAGACAACCAGCAACAACAAAAAAATACCGCAGCATGGTTTAATTTTTTACTGAATCGAGGTTTTGATATACCCATTCAAGTAAACACCACAGAATGGAAAAATCAATCACCACAATCACTTGCCGTGGAAACACAAGGCAGGGAAGAATTACGCAAGCTTGATCAAGCAAGAAAAGTATTGGAGGCCAATAAGCAAATGCAGACAGATTTCTATCTGCCAAAGCTTAACGCTTTTTATCAAACCGGTTTTCAGGGTTTTGGGTACAAGTTTGATGACAAGCAGTTTTATCAGTTAGCCGGCTTACAATTGCAATGGAGCATTTTCCGCGGCAATGAAAACAAGGTCAAAATCAAACAGGCCAACGCTGCACTAACCAGTATGCAGCTACAGGAAAATGAAGTGCAGCAACAACTCAAATTGCAAAGCACTACCGCATGGAATAGTTATCAATCTGCTAAAGCAAGTCTGGCGAGTATTACCGATGAACTCAACAGTGCACAGGAAGTCTATCGCCTAACAGAAAAACGCTGGAAAGAAGGCAATGCCCTACAGATAGAACTAATTCAGGCACGCACACAACTTACCAATGCAGCCATCCGTCAAACATTGGTACAACTCAACCTGCTCAACAAAGCTGCTGAATTGGAAAGAGCCAATGCCACTTATTCAATCAACTAAACAAATCATTTTATGAAACCATACCAATTCATTTTGCCTGCAGCCATATTGCTCACTGCCTGCGGCAAAGCACCCAAAACAAATACACCAGCTACAGATACCATTGCTGTTACTACAGCAGCCGTAGAGAATGGTGGCCGAGCTACTACCCTGCAATTCAGTGGCATGCTGGCTTCCTCGGCTGAATCCAGACCATCATTTAAGATTGGCGGCATCATCAGCAAAATTTATGTGAAGGAAGGCGATCAAGTGGTTAAGGGACAATTACTCGCCACACTTGATCTCACTGAAATCAATGCACAAGTACAACAGGCACAAAAAGCAGTAGAAAAAGCCAAACGCGATTTGAATCGTGTAAAACAACTCTATAGCGATACCGCTGCTACATTGGAACAATACCAAAATGTTACCACACAATATGAACTTGCTTCAGAGAGTTTGCGCATTGCACAATTCAATCAGCAATACGCGCAGATAAGGGCAACAGAAACCGGTGTTGTATTAAAGAAAATTGCCAATGAAGGTGAACTCGCCGGACCAGGCGCACCTATCTTTTTCATCAGTGGTAACCAGCAGAGTGATTGGGTAGTGCGCTTTGGTGTGAGTGATAAAGATTGGGCTGTATTGAAAAAGGGACAAAAAGTACAGATTGAGCTGGAAGCTTATCCGGGCAAAACCTTTGATGGCATTATTTCCAAAACAGCCAACGCTGCTGATCCTTTCAGCAATACTTATGAAATAGAAGTGCGCGTGTACCCCGCAGGGCATAAACTCGCGGTAGGCTTGTTTGCAAGCATTTCCATTGAGCAGACAGCTAATGGACAATCGAATTTCCGTATGATTCCTGTTGAAGCCATTGTGGAGGGCGACGGTAATGAAGGCTTTGTCTACAGCATCCATAAGAACGGCTATGGTGTACAAAAGCACAAAGTACAGATTGCACAGATTGATAATGACAAAGTCATTATTGCTGCAGGTCTGGATGGTATAACACAGGTGATTACCGGTGGCGTTAGCTACCTCAATGAATCCAGTATCATCAAACTGGCCAAACAATAATTCCTCATCCGGTAAGCACCGATAAATACTGATTATGAAAATCACTGATTTTTCTGTCAAAAACTATCAGTTTACCCTGATTGTTTTTGTGATGCTAATTGCGATTGGCATCAACTCGCTCATGAATATGCCAAGGGGTGAGGATCCTGACTTCCAAGCGCCACAGTTTAATGCGATTGTGATCTATCCAGGCACCAGTCCGCAAGACATGGAACAACTTGTCGTGGATCCGATGGAGAAAAAGCTAAACGAAATGGATGATGTGAAACGCATCATTTCCAAAGTAGATGATGGTTTGGCTGTTGTGCGTATTGATTTTAAATATGAAACAGATCCGGATAAAAAATACCAGGACCTGGTTCGTGAACTGGATGCCATCAAAAGCAGTTTGCCAAAAGATATCTTAAGTATAGATATCATGAAATTCTCACCCAGTGATGTGAACATCCTGCAGGTTGGTCTGGTGAGTGAAACAGCTCCTTACAAAGATCTTGAACACTGGAGCAAACAACTCAAAGAAGATCTGGAGAAAATTAAATCGCTAAAAAATGTTGACAACTGGGCATTCCCGCAGCAGGAAGTGCGCATTGCACTGAATCTGGAGAAAATGGCGCATAATAAGATTCCACTGAATCGAGTAATGGCTGCTATCCAAAGTGAGAATGTAAATATACCCGGGGGCAGTGTTGATATCGGACAGAAGCGCTTCAATATCAAAACCAGTGGCGATTACAAAAGCATTGCACAAATTCAACAAACCATTGTCAACAGTGCAGGCGGCAAACTCGTGTATGTAAAAGATATTGCTGAAGTAGGTTTTACCTATGAAGACCCAGCCTATATTGCCCGCCTCAATGGCAAGCGTGCAGTGTTTGTAACAGCAAGTAGAAAAATGGGCACGAATATTTTTCAAGTAGAAGAAGCCGTAAAGCCCGTACTTGAAAAGTTTCAGGAAAGCCTGCCCAAACACATTCGCTTTGAACAAAGCTTTGATAATGCTTCCAGCGTAAGACACCGCCTTGGTGGTTTTACACGAGATTTTGCTATCGCGATTTTTCTTGTGCTGCTCACCTTATTACCATTAGGCACAAGAGCCTCCATTGTGGTGATGGTATCTATACCACTATCATTGGCTATTGGTCTTTTCCTTCTAGATATGTTTGGATTCACGATTAACCAGCTAAGCATAGTAGGTCTGGTAGTAGCATTGGGTTTATTGGTGGATGATAGCATTGTGGTGGTAGAAAACATTGAGCGCTATCTACGCATGGGCTATAACAAGAGAGATGCGGCTATGCAAGCTACACGACAAATTGGTTTGGCCGTACTGGGTTGTACTGCAACATTAATCTTCGCATTCTTACCCTTGTTATTCTTACCCGAAGGCGCTGGTGATTTCATCAGAAGCTTACCGGCAGCTGTTGTAACAACGGTTTTAGCTTCTCTGTTTGTCTCACTCACCATTGTCCCATTTCTTTCCAGCAGAATTCTTAGTAACCATGAAAACCCCGAAGGCAATTTCTTCCTGCGTGGTTTGCGTAAACTCATCAGTGGTTCCTATCGTCAGTTATTGCACAGCGCTATTGCCAGACCATATACAACGCTGCTGGTTGCAGGGGGTATTTTTGCCGGTGCCATCGCATTGGTACCCGTGGTTGGTTTTAGTTTGTTTCCTGCTTCTGAGAAGCCGATGTTCATGATCAATATAGAAACACCGCTTGGAAGTAATTTGGCCACGACAGACCAGGTAGCACGCTATGTAGAACAAAAAGTATTGCGGGTACCGGAACTGAAAAATGTAGCCACAAATGTGGGACATGGCAATCCGCGTATCTACTACAATGTGATTCCACAAAATGAACAAGCCAACTATGCACAATTATTTGTGCAGCTAAATGGTACCAAGCCTGCAGAGAAAAAAGTCATCATTGACCAACTACGCAACGAGTTCAGGAATTACCCCAATGCCAAAATAGAAGTCAAGGATTTTGAACAAGGTCCGCCGGTAGAAGCACCTATCGCCATAAGGTTGTTCAGTGAAAATCTAGATACACTGCGTGCACTCTCTTTCCGCGTGGAAGCTCTATTGAAATCAACCAAGGGCACGATTTATGTAAATAATGAACTCACGACATTAAAAACAGATATCAAAATCCTTGTCAACAAAGAGAAAGCCGGCTTATTGGGCGTACCAGTTGCAGAGATTGACAAAACCATCCGCATGGCCGTTACCGGTTTAAGTGGTGGCACATTCCGCAAAGAAAATGGAGATGAATACAATATCAATTTGACTATTCCAAGGAATGGCAAACAAGACTTACAAGTATTCCGCAAGATATATGTAAGCTCACTGACTGGTGCTACCATTCCTCTGAATGAATTGGCGGATATACGCTTCCAGGCTTCTCCTACCACTATCAAACATTATGACAAAGAGCGTTACACGGTTGTAACAGCATTCGTAGAAAATGGCTATAACACAGCCAAGCTTACACAAACTGTTTTGAAGCGGATTGATACAGAGATTCAATTTCCCAAAGGCAGTAAATATGTTGCCGCTGGCGATGTGGAAGCTAGCCAGGAAAGTTTTGGTGGACTAGGCACCATTATCCTTATCACCATATTTGGTATCATGGGCATCTTGATTTTGGAATTCAAAACCTTTAAAGGCACCCTGATTGTTTTATCCGTGATTCCACTGGGTATCATCGGCGCTGTACTAATGCTATGGGCTACCGGAAACACTTTCTCCTTTGTTGCCGTGATAGGTATGATTGCACTAGTAGGTATTGAAGTGAAGAACTCCATACTACTCGTGGATTATACGGATCAACTGAGAAGAAATGGCGCTAGTCTGGATGATGCCATTCAGGAAGCAGGCGAGACCAGATTTATTCCGATTATCCTGACTACATTAACAGCTATTGGTGGATTGATACCCTTGGTGATGGAAAACAATCCTTTGTATTCGCCACTAGCCTTAGTAATCATTGGCGGATTGATCAGTTCAACCTTACTGACCAGAGTGGTGACACCTGTTTTATACAAACTATTGGCACCGAAAATTGATCATGATTAAATAGCCCCAAAGAGACCTTTATTCAAAAAGGTCTCTTTGATTTTGCATTGAATACAAATTATTACATCACTAAAAGGGCAAATACTTATACAACTCTAGCCGGATCGGGAATTGAATGCCGACGATTGGTCGGCACCAAGACAACAGCTTCGCTGTTCGTCACGGCCCGAGACCTTCAAAAACAAAAAAGAGTCTTCAATTGAAGACTCTTCTGTAGCGGGATCGGGAGTTGAATGCCGACGCTTGATCGGCACCGAGACAACAGCTTCGCTGTTCGTCTTGGCCCGAGACCTTTTGAAACAAAAAAGAGTCTTCAAATGAAGACTCTTCTGTAGCGGTAAATTTTCCCTTTTCGAACCTTTTGAGTGCAATCGACGCGTTCTTGTCTATATAAAAGTCTTTAGCGCTTGTAGCCAGATTTATTAGCTATATAAGGGCAAATATTGTCTAATAAACAATATCTAGCAAATGCGCTTACTTCTCTTAATGCTTGATTATGAACATATTAGAAACTAATTCAGCTTAGTATAAGCAAAAATGTGTCTATTCAGACTAATCGACTATTTCTATTACCAACAGATAACTGGGCTTGACAGCTAAAGCCTCCAACTTAGCCATCCAAGCTGATTGTACACTTTGACGCCTTGCACCGGAAGCACCCCAAGTCTCGGGACTGCATAAACAGCCTAATGAAGGGGTATTTGGGTAATACAGCTTGCCCGCATAGTATTCGGGCGGAATGGTGGTACCATGCGCAATAATCTCCGACCTACCAATCAACCCTGCA
The DNA here is from genome assembly GCA_017303835.1 of Chitinophagales bacterium. Taxonomy (NCBI): domain Bacteria; kingdom Pseudomonadati; phylum Bacteroidota; class Chitinophagia; order Chitinophagales; species Chitinophagales bacterium. The sequence goes on along the minus strand of JAFLBI010000002.1, from coordinate 291,692 downwards.
TAGTAAGATTGCCAAAGGCTGGAATCAGCACGAAGCTTACCAAGCAACTGTGCATATTGCGAAGCAGACGCTGTGGTATCCGGAAAAAAAGGAACAGTTGCAGGTAATTCAAAAGGCATCGCCATTTGCAAATTTTTTGTCGGCCCAATCCATGCATTATCAGAAACATCGGTACCTGTTATGCGATACAATCCTTGAGGTGTATTGCCATTGGTTAGATAATAAGGTAAATTGGTAATTGATCTAGCCAGCTGCGTGTATCGAAGTAATTTACCCTGCCGATCTTTCAACCATTTACCGCGATGATCTCTAATCATCAAGAAGCCCGGCTTATTTCTATCACGATATTGAACACTGACCAGTAAAGCCTCACCAGCTAGCAAATCCATTTGCTCAATATCTCTTTTTGTATATATCGGTTTTGACTGACGCTGATGAAGTAGGTAAGCTTGATAATATTGCGATACACGAAACGCATCACCATCCGGTACTGCAAAAGCAATCTTTGCGGCTCTGTAGTGCTGCAACAATAAAGCTTTGATTTTATTGGAACGCGCATAAGGCCATACTTGCACCAACACTTGGGCCGACTTACCGGGATACAACGTGTACCATGCTTCCAGCAACGACCATTGCAAACTTGCTTCTATGTTTGGCATCGCTGCCGCTATCTCCGGCAAACGCTTTTCAAATTGGGCATGTGCATACAACATCAACTCCATTGCCCAGCAAGCACTTTTCCATGCTGCGGTATGGCGATCTTCGATCGGCAGTTGCACAACACTATCCACCAAAGCACGCAAATGCTTGGTTTCTTTAGCACGATTCAATGTGGTTGTAAAATCGCTTTTGACTTGTGCATGTAAAGTCGACAATTCGCTGCACACGATACAACAAAAACAAAGAATCAATAATCGCATTATTTCTGCTTGATAATGATAGCACTAATGACCGGACGCTCCACACCATTATCGCCCGGCCTTACTAACAACTGATTAGCCACTACCATACTGGTGGACCCACCTCCATCCAAATTGATTGCTTCAACACAGGACAACTCCTTCATCATATTAGCCAACTCGGTTAAATTTAGTCCTGCATAACCGCCGGAGGTATTATCGCCTTCCACAGCCAGTATCAAAACAATTCCATTGCTGTTAAAGCCAATAGCACTTCGAGGTCTGGAACTTGTGTTGTTAATACTGATCAATTCTGCCGCATCAGAAATCAGCACATTGCTGTTTCTCACCAACATTGGCGAACCTCCTATGGCAGCAGTTGCCGTCCATCTTGTAGCACCTACTGGAAAATTCTCAGTTGGCACAGGCTGTGGCGCACTACCCTCCACATTAGGTGATGGAGATGGATAAGCATACACATCATTATTACCAGCACCTACATGATAAATCCACGCAGTAGCAGGACTACCGGTTGAGGTGATACCAAACGCAGCCCTTGTTGGGTAATATGCAGTACTAACGTTATTGAAGTTTCTGCTGACGGATTTAATATTGGCAGCTTGTATCGTTCCATTGTACTGTACCAAACTATACGATTGATTACCTCCAAAGTACCCTCCATTCAAACAAGCATATACGACACCTGCTTCTTCTTTATAAAAATCGCTTGGCTTTTTAACCGTAGCTGATAATACAGGTTTAAACTCAATATTGCTTCGTTTACTGTCATAAGCTAAGCAGAATGCTTTGGTTTTTCTACCCTGAAAAAGTGTATCAAAGAAGTACAACTCCACACCTGCAGGAAAAGCTGCTGATAAAAGACTGGCATACTTCCAACCTGCAGGCAGGTTAATCAAACGCGTTGCAGCGGGGGTAGGGGTTGGATTGGTTGGCGCAGGTGTTGAAGTCGCTTCTTTTTTACTGCAAGCAATAGAAACCGTTAAACAAACTGCGATGGCAAGATTTCTCAATAACATATCGTTACTTATATAATGGTGATGTAGTCTCTTTAATGCTTTCATAATAGAACAGTACTTCTCCCTGATAACCGTATTGCCTGTTAATGCGGAACATACCATTCAACATAGTAGTATCCACACGATAGCCATCACCAAGAGAGGTAAGAATACCCGGAAAGAGTCGACGCTTTTCTTCTTTGCTAACCTGACCATCAATTGCTTTCAGTGTCTGTTCATACGCATCAAGTTTGTAACGATACACTTGCGGAATGATCCAGTCAGCATACCCTTCACGCATCCACTTAGGCCAGTCTTGCAGATACTGCTCTTTGCTCCAAGGATAGATACTAGGTGCCCAAGTAACCAGACAATCTTTTCTGGCCTTTTTCACAGCTTGATACAACGATTTACCAAATGCACTTAACTGATCAGCTTTCCACTGCAACCACTTGGGCTCACGCGGATTACTAGGTGGTGCTTGACCATTGTTTGCTTTTGCGTACAGTGATTTTGTATATGCATCATACCCACCTTCAGCAGGCATAGCTGGCAAACGATCATCACCTTGAATACCATCTACTGCATAATGTTTCACTACTTCCGTTACAAGCAATCGCATAAACTGCTGCACTTCCGGATGTAAAGCATTCCACCAATAAAAACCATTCTTTTTCAACAGCTTTCCTTGCGCATCTCTTCCTACCCAATGTGGATAGCGCTTCAACCAACTTCTATCACTGCTATCCTGATAGGCATATGAAAACCCAAACTCGAACCATGCATGCACACGCAAACCAGCTGCGTGCCCTTCTTCTACGAATGCTTTTAATGGATCGAATCCATTATAGACTGGATCCTGTGCAACACCGATATATTGCTTCACCACTTTACTAGGATACATTGTGAAGCCTCTATTCCATACCACCACAAATATGTCAGTTAGCCCATTGCGCTTGCAATGTCCAACTGTCTCTCGTACTTTTTCAGAAGAAACCATCGCATCACTGGCCACATTAGTGATCCAGGTACCCCTAACTACTGTTTGTTGTGCTTGTGCGAACAAAAAGCATATTGTACTCAAGAAGAGCAAACTAATCTTCTTCATTACTTCCATGATTGCTTGTATTCGTTGTATCGATTATACAAATGATGTGCTTGTATATACGCAGATTGCGGACTCATAAAATGTGAGAACTCAAATGTGATGGCTTTATCATAACCAGCTCGTCCCGCAGCTTCCAGCTTCAGTTTTAACTTTTCAAATTTGATAGGCAGGAATTTAATGGGCATGTCCCTATCAAAGCTTTCAGCATTTGTCCAGCATTGCAGTTGATACTTGTCTGCAAGTTGTTTGTTGACACGGAAGAAATCTTCCAATTCATAAAAATCGATATGACCATCTTGAAAGGCAACAGCATCTATCGACTGATGAATACCTGCAAAAATTTCATTCCACTCTTGCTCATGCTCTCGCAAAGACACCGCATCGGCTTTGGTTAAAGTACCGGATGCCGCCATCACAGCTTTCTTACCATCAATCCATGGAGAGATTAAAACAGGCAACTGGTTACTAATTTGTTTACACATTGTACCCATATTGCTAAAAGTCTCTATCGCTCCTTTGGTTTTTCTGCTAATCTCTGTGCTCAGATACCAACCCTGAAATGCTTTTCGATGCCCATAACGCTGCCATAATTCTTCAATTACAAACTTGTTCAATGCCCATTCATGCAGCATATTACCTGTATCCCAATACACCCCACTATCATACAAGCCCACATAGAGTTTCATCTCATTTTCTTCTGCTAAGCGCAAAAACAAATCAACTAAATCAACCGGCGGACGATAACAGCCATGTTGCTGCATGAGGTAATCTGAGGGATATGTGATGAATCGTCGATAGCCACAGCGAATGATAATCACTGTATCAATACCCATAGCTCTCATGTGCTGAAAGTCTTTCGCCCATTCTGTTTCACCCCAGTTCTGGTGTGGAATATCATGACTAATCTCGTCAATAAAAGTGCCTGTAATTAGCATACTACAATAGTTTCAGTTTGCGCAGGGCATCGCGCCAAAGCATATAGCCCGCACCATTAATATGTAACCCATCGTTGGTATAACGCTCATCCAACTTGCCAGAGCCATTCAAGAACAGCGGATATAAATCTACAAAGACCAATTGGCGTTGCTGACAATAGTCACGCAAGGCTGAATTGACTGTTCGGATATGCCCATCCTTATTTTGATGTCTTTTAAATTCTGTAAACGCATCATTAGTTGGTAAGATACTTTGCATTATCAGCTTTGTCTTAGGCGATGCAGCTTTAATCGTTTCAACTATCTTAATGATATTTCCAACAATGAGGCTATCCGGCGTATTTCTAGCGATATCGTTAATACCAATCATGAGGAATACTATTTCAGGCTTAGACGAAACCACTTCATCCAATCGCGCTAGTACACCAAAAGTATTGTCGCCACTAATGCCTCTGTTCTTCACTTTTGGATTCTGCCATATCTCTGCCCACTCACCAATATCTGTTATGCTATTTCCTAAAAAAATTATCTCTCCTTTGGTATCAGGTAATAACCTGAACAAAGAAACTTTTTGTCCATAGTAAGTAGACCGATAACTAGTATCTATTTGTTGTGCATGCATGGAAGCATATGCCAATAATAAAACGATGACTATACCAAATAACTTTCTCATGCTTCAGCAGTATTGTCAACTGGCTTCAAAGGCACCAGCCATGTAATCAAAAATGCGGGGATGGTTGACACCAGCACCCAAATGAAAAACTCCTTATACCCCAGATAATCGCTCACATAACCACTTACCATAGACGGCAGCATAAAACCCAGATTCATTAAGCCACTACCAAAAGCGTAGTGCGCCATTTTGTATTTGCCCGGAGCAATTTGCTGCATAATGAATAAGATGAGTCCAACAAAACCAAAACCATAACCAAAATATTCTATTGCAACTGCAGCGGCAATAATGTTAAGGTTTTCTGGAACAGTAATCGCGAGATAAGCATAAGCTGCAAAAGGCACATTAAAGATGGTACAAAGCATGAGCAAGGTTCTTCGCGTAAGCCCCTTATTGGACACAAAATAACCAGCAGCAATGGAGCCTAACACAAAAGCAATAGCACCAAACACACCATAGAGCAGACCTATTTCTGAAGTGCTTAACCCCAATCCACCATCTTCTCTCGCAGCTTTAAAAAACAATGGCGTAATCTTAATGGCTTGTCCTTCTGCAAAACGATAAAACACAATGAAAGTCAAGCCAGCCCAGATATATTTTTTTTGAAAGAACGTAATGATCACATCTTTTAAAGTTGCCACGCCTTCTGCAAAACCATGCACTTCACTACGCTGTGCCGATTGAGGAAGCATACGCATATTGTATACGCCTAACACCAACATGATTCCACCATAACACATCATTACAATCAACCATGCTGATGCAATACCCATTTGCTTTTCCAGCTCACCGGCAAAATACACTAGGACACCTCCACTCATCACTTTCGCGATATTATAAAATGCACCCTGCCAGCCTACATATCGGGCTTGTTGCTTGGCTGTAAGTTCATTCAAGTAAACACCATCTGCAGCTGTATCGTGCGTAGCACCGCTAAAAGCAATCAAAGCCAGTATAGCAATGGATGCTGAGAAAAAATGATCCAACTGGAGTGATAGTCCTACCAGAAAAAACAAAATACCGGTAAGCATTTGCGTGATATAGACAAAGAACTTTCTAGTCTTGAACATTTCTAAGAAAGGTCCCCATAAGGGTTTAATGGTCCAAGGCATCATGATCAGGGATGTCCAAAACGCTATTTGCCCATCGGAGACACCCAGATTCTTGTACATGATGGAACTTGCAGCGGATAAGGCTACAAATGGAAGGCCCATGGCAAACCAAGTTGTTGGGATCCAATAAAATGGATTTCTGGCAGTAGTTGGCTTATCTATTGGCATCGTTAGAATTAGATGATGAAGGTATTTAATTAATTTTTTTAATAACTAATCTCTAATTTATAATTTTTTTAATTAAGTTGCCTTAGTAAATATTTACCGATGCCTGCCTCAATCGCTTTACGCCATTCACTGGCCAAACTGCTGTTGTTTATTCTAATTACCACTCCGGCACTATTTGCCTGCTCAAAGAAACCCGATGGGAGCGGTTCAACGCCCACACCTTCGCCTACCCCAACACCAGTTTGGGACCCAAATGCCATGCGTGGGGTTTGGGTAACCACAACAGCTAGTACGGCTCTAGATAGCAAAGAGAACATTAAGACGATGGTAACCAACTGTAAAGCTGCGGGTATTAACCATCTCTTTATAGTTGTCTATAACAATGCACGTACCATATACCCAAGTACAGTAATGCAAAACCTGATTGGAAGGGGACAACTCGAAAGATATGTTGGCAGAGATCCTTTGAAAGAATGTGTAGATGAGGCCAAGGCGCAAGGACTAAAAGTGCATGCGTGGTTTGAATATGGATTCTCTTCCTCTTATTCTGCTAATGGAGGGGCAATTGTTGCCGCTAAACCAACTTGGGCTGGCAGAGATCAAGGCGGTAATCTTTTAGTGAAGAATGGATTTGATTGGTTGAACGGATTGCATCCTGAAGTACAGCAATTCATGATTGACCTATTTAAGGAAGTTATCACTAATTACGGCGTAGATGGCGTTCAAGGCGATGATCGACTTCCCGCGATGCCTAGCACAGGCGGGTATGATGCCTATACAGTTAGCCTTTATCAAAGCGAAAATGCAGGTGCATCTCCACCACCTAATCCTGCAGAAAGCAATTGGATCAACTGGCGGGTACGTAAGTTGAATCAATTTATGAAACGTTTACGCAATGAAGTAAAAGCATTGAAGCCGTCAATTATGCTAACGATGTCACCAAGTCCATTCCCTTGGGGCCGTGATGAGTATTTACAAGATTGGCCAACATGGGTAGATAGTGGCTGGGTGGATGCTGTTATTCCACAGTGTTATCGCTATGATATTGCCGCTTACAATGCTTCGCTATTGCAACAAAAGTCTTATCATAGAAGTACGACTATTCCACTTTATCCCGGAGTATTATTACGCTCAGGCACTTACACCGCAACAGATGGATTTCTTTCTCAGATGGTTCAGAGTAATCGCAACAATGGTTTCAAAGGAGAAGTGTATTTCTTCTATGAAGGTGTTAAAGACCGAGCTAGTTGGTTTCAAGGGCAGTACCCATTCATACGCTAAGCATGAAGCAGTTATCGATCATTGCCGCTTGTGTACTTACACTTGCAAGTGTTAAACACGCACAATCTCAGCAACTCACCAAATATGTTGATCCGTTTCTAGGCACAGGCGGCCATGGCCATACATATCCTGGCGCTGTTGTACCATTTGGAATGGTGCAGTTAAGTCCAGATAATGGCACAGAAGGCTGGGACTGGTGTAGCGGCTATCATTATAGCAGCGATAGCATCGCAGGCTTTAGTCATACCCACTTAAACGGCACTGGCATTGGCGACTGGTGCGATATCTCTATGCAACCTTTGATCGACACCAGTCAGGCAAATGAACGCTTTATTAAATATGCTTTTTCCCATCAACAAGAATCTGCCAAACCCGGCTATTATCAAGTACAGTTTAAAAATGGCATCAACTGTGAATTAACTGCTACAGAAAGGTGTGGTTTTCATCGTTATCAATTTCCCGGTAAAACGCAGTGGATCAGAATTGATCTTGGTTTTCATATCAACTGGGATAAAACCACTGCAGCATCTATTCAGGTAGTAGATGATTATACCATCAGCGGTTATCGCTATTCTACCGGATGGGCGAAAAACCAGCGTATCTATTTTACTGCTCGGTTTAATCAGAAGATTCGCAACTATAGATTCATTAGCGCACATGCGAGCAAGGGTGCAAATGCTGAGGGCACTGATGTTAAATTGCTTGTGGAATTTGCCGCACCGGATCAAACCATTACTGTACAAACCGGATTAAGTACAGTAAGTGAATCAACAGCAGCACAGGCGCTTTATGAAATTGGTCAAAACAACTTTGAGCAAATTGTAGCGAAAGCTGATAACAAATGGGAAATAGAATTACAGAAGATTCGCATCAACACAAAAGATATCGCATTTGCTACCAGATTTTATACCGCACTGTACAGAACCTGCCTAGCTCCATCTTTATACTCAGATGCCGATGGCAGTTACAGAAATCAAGACAACCGAGTGCTGCAAATGCCTAATGGACAAACTCGATACACAATCTTCTCCTTATGGGATACTTTCCGTGCACTAAACCCACTCTTTACCATTACACAACCACAGCGCGTTTCAGAGTTCATCAACAGCATGCTGCAGTTCTATGATGATAACGGCTTGCTACCTGTATGGGATATTAGTTCATGGGAAGCAAACACCATGACAGGCTATCATGCAATTCCGGTAATCAGCGATGCCATTCTAAAAGGATTTACCGGCTTTGATATTCATAAAGCCTATGAAGCAATGCGCAAAAGTGCTTTTCAACAACAGCGTGGCACACCAGACTATATCAAGTATGGCTATCTACCTCAAGACAAACATGGCTGGAGTGTAACCATCACCTTGGAATATGCTTATGATGATTGGTGCATTGCTCAAGTTGCCAAAAAGTTAGGCAAACAAGATGATTATCAATTATTCATGCAAAGAGCAAAGAGTTACCAGCAACTTTTTGATGTAAAGACAGGCTTTATGCGTGCAAAGAATAGTAAAGGTGCATTCGTAGAACCTTTTGATCCGCTTTTATCGGAACATGGTTTTGATGGACAATACATTGAGGGTACTGCATGGCAACACAGTTTCTTTGTTCCGCATGATATCGATGGATTTGCACAACTCTATGGCGGCAAAACAAAACTGATTGCTAAACTAGATTCTTTATTTGCAGCACCATCTGTTTTACATGGAGACAACGCTTCGATTGATGTAACCGGCTTAATAGGCCAGTATGCGCATGGTAATGAGCCTAGTCACCACATTATCTATATGTACAGCGCACTGGGTAGAAAAGACAAAGCAGCTAAATGGCTATGCGTAGTTGCGGACAGCATGTATAAAAATGGGCCCGACGGCTTAACTGGCAATGATGATTGTGGTCAGATGAGTGCCTGGTATATATGGACAGTGCTGGGTATGTATCCTATGAATCCGTCATCAGGAGAGTATGTGATTGGCTATCCTTTAATCGACAATGCAGTTATTGATTTGCCCAACGGAAAGAAACTCAACATCCAGACTACGGGTAAAAGAAACCCAAATGCTTTTGTCCGTTCGGTGAAGCTGAATGGCAAATTGATCACAACTAATCAAATCAGCCATCGAGAATTATTGCAAGGAGGCAGACTAGAGTTTAAGATTCAATAACAACTACGATTTCCAAATAATTCCCCGCTTAGTAAAAGGTATTGTGATGCTGCAAGCAATCATGGTAAACAAGAAACCTTTTAGAAAACCTATCCATGCATTGGTGTTCATAGCAGCCCAATAATCATACAAGCCTGTGAGCTTGAGTACAGGACCAAGCAACAATCCGCCTGTCACATAAGCCATCATGGGGTTCTTGCCACACCACAAGAAAAACCGATGGATATATGCTGTGCCTGCCCATTCAGCCATTAATGCCACGACCGCATATGCAAAAAAAGCTAATCCACTTGTGACAAAATAGTAACTATACGTAGACACATCTTTTTTGATACCACCTTCATAGGCTTCAAACGAAAGACCTAATAGCAAACAATAAGCACCTGCCTGTACAAAGCGATACAATAAAGGCAATGATGCTTTCTCTTTCTGAATGAATTGTTGAACTATAAAAATCAACACAACACTAGCAACCAAATTCCACACCAATTCACGTGTATATAAGAGCGAAACATTTGTAACTATCAAAACCAACATAAGCAGAATAACAATTCTTGGCTGCGATTGTGCTACCTGCTTTCTAGACAAATCCCCATACTGCAACAACCATTCGCCTGCAATCGTACCCGGCACCAGAATGAAAAAATACTTTAGAAAGTAGAACTTATAGATCAAAGGTTCTGGTGTTAACTGAAATAACCATGCATTCCAACTGCCTTCTATCTTAGAAGCAAGAAATATGGCCATTACGAAAGGCAATACACCTATGCGTAACAATGGATTGTTTCTTGTGAACCACCACAATACCGTACCGAACAAAGCCATATTCGCAAGCACTAAGATGATGATATCTGACTTAGCCAACAAAAAGCCTGCTCCATCATTTAGCGGCAATTGCCAAAGCGCGATAAGGATTGCAGCAACACCAACATAGTTTATACTAGATTCAATGCGTTTACTAAACGATGCCCATCTACTGAAAGCAATCATAAGTAAGAGAAAACCTATAATACTAAACAGATACGTACTTGTTGTAGGCTGACTACTAATTCGTGCAAACTTGAAATGCTCAAGCGTTAAAGCAAAAAGCGCTAATAGCAAAAATCTCCTAAATGCTGTACCGATGACCGCGCGATGATTGGATGTTTCTGCATATTTTCTACAGGCAATAGGTATTGCAGCGCCCATACAGAAAATGAAAAATGGAAAGACAAGATCAACCCAAGTGATACCAGGTAGTTCAGGATTGAATTGATGCAAGGGTGGTGGCACCTGAGCATGATACATCCATCCTGGCAATACGCCGCCATGTGCTACTGTTCCCGATAAGACCATTGTAAAAATGGCATATCCCCTTAGCGCATCCAAGTGTTGATACCTTTCCTGTTTCATATAAAAATATTAAAAAAGCAGGTCCCACTTTCGTGAGAACCTGCTTACATCCTATACACCAAAAATCGAGAAAGTCATTACCAGCCGGTATTTTGACCTAAGCCTGGATTATTGTCGATTTCAGATTGAGGAATTGGCCAAAGCTTATACTTTGCATTGGCATTATTTCTAATCTGGTTACGGAAACGAATACGCTGATTCACACTTGACGTATAATTAGGAATATTATCCGCATCAAATGTTGGGCGAGCTGCTGGCACTGCCGGATCGAGCGAGATACCTACCACAGGACCGCTATTCGCCTTAGCATAGATATCCCATCTTCTCAAATCAAATAAACGCAAACCTTCACCGGCAAATTCTACTGCACGCTCTCTACGTACTAAAGTGCGCAATTCAGCTTGTGAAGTGAGTGAGGTAGTTGGTTGACCAGCACGTGAACGAACAGCATTAATGGCAGCTGTAACTGTTCCATCAATTTCATTCAGTTCAATCTTAGACTCTGCGTACATCAATAAGATATCTGCATATCGCATCAAGATGAAACCAACTTTAGATTCAAAAGTATACTGTGTAGAATCGTTGTACTTATTCCAAACATAACCAACACCACCAATATTACCTGTTGCACTCACCTGCCACTGAATACCGGCAGCCTGTGCACCAATCCAATCATTATTACCTGTAACATTATCGTAGTTATTGGTATTCCAGTTAAACTTTCTACGAATGTTAGAATAAATATTAAAAATGGTTCTCTCTCTAAGGTTGTTGTAAGGTAACGCTGCTGTCTTGGAAGCAAAATGTACCATTGTATCGCCTGGTAGGTAAATACTCCACCTCAGACGACGATCCCTATTTACACGAGGGTTTGCCGAATCATAAATAGTAGATGCATCAATACGGTTACCGTTTCTATCTTCAAACTGATCAACAAGCGCCTGTGAAGGGAAATGGCTAGACTGAGAGTTGGTTACCTGACGAGGCACACCCAAAATAGGCCCCCAGTTCTGTGGCTCATTCACATCTGTTGGGTAGGTTTGACAGAATAAGATCTCACGACCAGCATTGGTACTCTGACCTGCCAGTGAAAACAGGTTAGGGAAATTAGGATTAAGCGAATACTGACCACCGTCAATTACAGCTTTCGTAGCTATGGCTGCGGTTCTGTAATCTTTAATCAACAGAGCAAGCTTCGCTTTTACACCCAAAGCAACAGCTTTATTTACACGACCAAGTGTTTGCACAGGAGATGTTCCTGCAGCATCAAATGCAGCAGCCGCATCATCCATATCCTTGTACAAATCGGCAACAATATCGGCAACAGGTGTACGCTTAGCACTCAACACTTCTGTAACTGTTGGAGGAGCCTTATAATAAGGCACATCTCCAAACCAAGTCATTAAATGTAGATAACCCCATGCACGCAACACTTGCGCTTCAGCTTTGATACGATTGAAGGTTGCAGTTGTTACATTAGCTTTACCATTCTCCATACCAACAATCTGCTGATTAGCACGCTGTACCAGCTTATACGCTTGGTTCCAGCCTGAAGTCGTAACAGCATTATTCACCAAAAACGGACCACCATCACCCATGGCAATGAGGTCTTCTGCATTACCGCCACGCTTGATGGCCATATCTGTTGTTGACTCAATGGCAAATAGGAGCGGCGTATTATTAGGGAACACCCACATTGATGAAGCATACACGCCAATTAAGCCTTGCTCCATTTCTGCCTGGTTACTCAAAAAGTTTGATGCAGAAGACGCATCCAGCGGTTTTCTGTCGAGAAATTTCTGACAGGCGCTGAAACCCAGAGTGGCAGTTGAAAGCAGTATAAAAATGTACTTTTTCATTGTCTTGTTTTTACTGTTTCATTAAAAGGTTACGTTAACACCGCCTGTAAATGTGCGCATTAGCGGATAGAATTCTGCGTTAGCACTGTTGATTTCAGGATCAAATCCTTTCCATGCTTTTGAAATTGTCAACAGGTTAGCACAGCTGAAATAGACACGCAGATTACTGATCTTGGCTCTATCCAACAATTTCTTTGGAATCGTATAACCAACATTCAGATTCTTAATTCGGAAATATGCTGCACTGCGAATCCACTGCGTAGCCAGAAGGAAGTTATTACCACCTGAACCTGAAGGAAGCAGTCTAGGGAATAAAGCATTTTGATTATCAGGCGTCCAGTAGTTCTTATGAATATCCAATAATGATGCAGCAAAATCAGCAGAGTTAAAAGGAACAGCACCAGTACCACTTAAGAAGTTATTACGTTGTCCAACACCCTGACCGAAAATATTTAGATCCCAATTACCATAAGTTAGGTTTACATTGATGCTGTACTCATACCGAGGAAAAGCATTACCAATGAAAGTACGGTCATTCACATCCACTTTTCCATCACCATTTATATCAGCATACTTCACATCACCAGGCTTAGGGCCATTGGCTGTAGTAGCACTCCAGGGAATGCCAAACTGAACAGGTGAACTCTAAACATCGTTAGAATCTCTGAAATAACCTGCACTTACATAACCAAAGTACGAACCTAAAGCCTGACCAGGTGCAGTACGAATACCATCACCAATGAATGGAGTACCCTCAACAAGATTTGTCACTCTGTTCTTTACATCAGAGATCATACCTGTTACATCAACCCCTAGCTTGCCAAACTTATTCTTATAGTTCATGCTGAATTCCCATCCCTTATTCTCCATATTACCAGCGTTCACAAATGGATTACTCAAACCACCAGCAGACTGTGGCAGTGTGCGCTGCAACAGCATGTTCTTTAAGGTTTTAACGTAGTAATCTGCTGTTACAGTAAAATGCTTCATCACTGTTAAATCCAAACCGATATTCCACTGACGTGAAGTTTCCCAGCTCAAATCAGGATTTGCGAACTGTAAAAGCGCTAAACCAAGATTAGTTGTATTACCGAAATATGCATTGGTACCATTATTGGGGTTACTATAAGCAGATTGTGCATAGAATGCATCATAAGCATAGTTGTTACCGATGTTCTGATTACCATTACCACCGATTGAAGCACGCAGCTTACCATAATCAATAAACTTAGCTAAGGGCTGCATGAAGTTTTCCTTAGAGAATATCCAACCAGCAGATACAGCGCCGAAATTACCCCACTGCTTATCACGTGCTTGTGAGAAACGTGAAGTTCCATCGCGACGACCATTCAACTCTAAATAGTATTTGTCTTCGTAGCTATAGTTTACACGTGCAAAGAAACCGGCCAAAGCCAATTCAGAAGCACCTGCATTATTATCACGAACACCTGAGCCAAGGTTTAAATAAGGCTGATTTGGATTTACGAACCCTTGACGAGAAGCACCAAAGAAATAGTTAGTAAACAATTCACTTTGTCCACCTACCAATGCTTTAATACTATGTGCGCCAAAACGCTTGCTATAAGTAGCCTGACCTAAATAAGTTGTATAAACGTTATTTGTCCAAGCTTCAGATAAACTGGTTGTACCAGGCCAAGTACCAATCAGTGAATAGGTAGATGTAGCCAAGTTAGGCTGATAAATATTGGCATTGGTTACCCATGTTTTAGAATATGGGTTAGATGTTTGACGACCCCAATAGGCTTCTACTTCTAATCCTGAAACAGGACGGAAATTGAAACCAAAGCGGGTTAATAATATATTGTTTCTAACAACAGAATTACCTGTTGCTTCCGCCATGGCAATTGGGTTACGGTTATTCGACTGCGCTGCAGTGCCATACATACCAGGACCATATTTACCACCACCAATCGCAGGCAAACCGATAGCCTGACGAATGATGAATTCAGCAGAACCAGTAGAAGGGTTGGTTGTAATACTGTTGGTATAAGCAAGCACTCCACTTAAAGTAAGCTTATCACTTACTTTGAATTCAGGATTCAAACGCAAGTCATATTTGTCAAAGGAACTATTAGGAATCAACCCTTGTTGAGTAAGGTAAGTGAAAGAACCAAATAAGTTCATCTTATCACTACCCGTATTCAACTGAACGTTGTGGTTCTGCATCACACCGCTATTGGTCAACACTTCCTTCAACCAATCTGTATCAATGATATCCAGATTATTTGCAGGCTTGCTCTTATAGTTATCAATCAAGCTCTGTGGGAAAACAAAAGCTGCTGGATTACCAGTTCTATTGCGCTCAGCCACATTGCTTAATTCCATGTGATCAATAGCGCTTACACGCTTAGGAATAGCCGTTGCTTGCTGCTTGGTAACAAAACCATTGTAAGAAACTTTCATTTGTCCGCCAGCAGCACGCTTGGTCTTCACAAGGATAACACCATTACTTGCACGGTTACCATAGATAGAAGTTGATGCTGCATCTTTTAATAATGTGATACTTTCAATCGCGTTAGGATCAATCAAATCAAGTGAACCAACTGCAAGACCATCAACAATGATCAGCGGCGCATTACTACCAGAGATTGAACCTTGACCACGGATCACAATGCTGGCACCATCTGCACCCGGGCGACCAGACTGTTGCTGAACGGTTACACCCGGCGCAAGGCCTTGTAAAGCTTGACTGGTGCTGGATACCTGACGACGATTCAACGCCGTGTTGTTTAAAGTAACAAGCGAACCAGTTAAGCTGGCTTTTTTCTGTGCACCATAACCAACAACCACAACCTCACCGAGCTCACCTGAAGTAGGTTGTAGCGCTACATCAATAATATTACCAGTTACAGTAACTTCTTTGGACGAAAATCCAATTCCTGTAAAAAGTAATACTGCACCTTTTTCTACAAGAATGCTATACTCACCAGTTGCACCGGTTGCAGCACCCGTTTTTTTGCCCTTGACCATCACAGATATGCCTTCCGCAGGACTACCTGTACCAGTACTGGTAACCTTACCAGACACTCTGATCTGTTGTGCAACTACCAGCTGAACCATCAGCAGTAGTATACAGGACAAGAGTGATACTTTTTTCATACTTGTTTTGTTTTGGTTTAATATTTCGATTCAAATTGTCCTTGATGATTCACTGGCATTAATGCAAAAGGATTAACCGTTGCATCCAGTAGTACTGCAAACTGTAATCTGGTAATAGGTCCATCATTATGCCATTCACCAAATCCCCATTTTTGCCAATTCGCAGCAACTTGTTCCTTCAGCTTGATCATATTATCCCAAGCCCATGTATTTTTTACTTGAAATCTTTGTGCAATTGTTTTTGTTAATTGCAAAGCCTGTGCTGCAGTCAACATACCGGTTGTACTGATCGGAGCACCTGTAAATACTTTAATGTCTGCTGATAAATCTGGAGTGCTAATTGTTGAATCAGCATAGAACCAAGTTTGATTTGCCCACGCATTGGGTTTACCAGTTCCTCGAAGAATACCTGTAGCACCAATACGTTGCACCGCTTCAAAATGCGGATGACCAATCCTTACATCATAGAATGGCATGATGTAAGCACCTTGATTCAACAACTGAGCCTGTACTTTTCTCACAGGAATTGCAGCAGCATCTTTTTTGTCTTGTACTGTAAGAGCAGCAAGTGCACCAGCAGCCTGTCCAATCATCATCACACAAGGCTGTAACCGCGTAGTGCCATTAACCACATTAGAGACGCTAATCCCTTTTTCTGCAACAATTAATCCTTTGATTTTTTGTGGAATCAATGCACCTAATGGAACATTGAATGAGGGTACTGGATAAAATCCTAAATGCTGTGGTGCAGCAGGATTTTTACGATGATGATGATCAATAGGATAATCTCCAACAGCGATACCTGTACGGTAAACAGGTATGCCATTGGAATAGGGGGCTGAAATATGCTTAATATTAAAACGCACCAATCCTTTTACTCTTCTACCTTCACGGTGATACGGCATCAAAGCCAAACGATCTGCAGTAGGAAATTCATCATCAGCCAGACCAAAATGTTTAAAGCCTAACTGATGTTGAATAAAATAGATAAAGCGCAAAGTAATTTGCTTTGCTTCCTCTAATTCGCGCTCACGTTCAGCAGGCGTTAACTTCACAATATTGAGATAAACATCATTGCCATAACCAGGCCAGTTGAGCATGTACTTTTTATTGGGTAGCCTGCCATAATCCAACATTTTCTTCGCATCTACATTAGGGGCAATTCTGGTCTTGTCTTTGTAATAATCAGTACAAGCGCCATCAAATTCAGCAGGATCATAACCAGCTGGTTTCACAATGGTACAATCTGCATTGGGGCCGTAATCTTTCAAGATAGCTACATAGGTGAGATCTTGAACGATATCATTACTCTCTGGAACTTGTACATCTTCTCCAGTAATAGCAGATGCTTCCATACCTATATCATAACCAGCACCTGCATCTGCCAATACATCGCCTAACTCTGTAGCATCAATAACCTGTTTAGCCATTACATGCACAAGTTGATTATTCTTCAGGTTAAGCATCACTGCACCTTTCACACGTTGCTGTTCTTTAATAATGGAAACAAATCGATGGCGATATAGCACCGATAAATTGGGTAAAGCTTTTACCATCGACTTTACAATACTATCACCCACATGTGGTTCAAATTGCGTATTACTAACCCAGCCGGTTGCCACTTTATTCGGGCCACCATATACTTTATACAATGCATTTCTGAACTCGCCCCATATTCCCGAAGGCATGTTGTGGTTACCATCAAATGCACTTACGCCGGCAGCGGTCATCATCCCACCCAGCCAAACAGACTCTTCTGTCAATACAACTTTCACACCCATGCGTGCGGCTTGTATGCCGGCAGCCGTTCCTCCAACACCTCCACCTACTACTAATACATCCGTCTGCAAAATTTTTTGCGCATGCACACAAGCTGCAAAAGCAGTAGTCAACATTAATATGAAGAACAATCGTTTCAGCAAGGCAAATATTTTTTTATAGTTGTTTGAGTGTTTCAGATACTTGATACATAGCTCGTGGGATGTGGAAGCAGCCCTTCCATTTCCCACCTTTCAAAGGCAGTAATACATCTCCTTTACGATTCAAATAGCCAAACCACTCGCCATACTCTAAATCGCGGAAATGATGCCAGGTATAGTCGTGTAATTTTTCAAACCATGGTATACAACGTGGATCACGTGTTAAGACATAAGCTTTTGCCAAAGCCACTAAAGATTCTACATGCACCCACCATAATTTTTGATCCCATTCTAATTGCTGAACAGGATGACCTTTTACATCTAAAAAATAATAAATGCCGCCATGTTCCTTATCCCAGCCCATTTCTAATGTATCAAACATAATGTCCACCGCACGATGAATCAGCGCAGGATCATTCATGCGTTTACCTAAATCCATAATAAACCACATGGCTTCAATAGCATGACCTGGGTTGAGTACGCGCCCTTCAAAACTGTCTGAAAAATGACCATCTGGTTGCACATTCTCAAGTACTACACCAAAGTCTTTGTTGTAAAACACTTCCATCACTTCATGAATCACTTCGGGCACAAATTCATTCACACGACTAGCACCGATGATATGTTCCAACTCAAGCGACAGATTACAAAGGATCATGGGCAGGCTAAAATTCTTCAGCGGTCTGGTACCCGGATATGCTTTGTTGTAAATCCCTTTTGTATTATCTCTTCTGCGAAGGATGTTTTCAAAAGTAGTTGTAGCTATTTCTTTGTATATATCTGATGGCTGCACTTTGTCTAATGCAGCAAAAGCCATTGTAGCAAAACAATCACTAAAAATATTGTATGGTTGAACTAGTGGCTTACCTGAAGCTTCTAAAGAGAAGTACCAGCTACCCGATGCGTCTCGTCCATGTTGTTGCATGAATTTAGCACCATGCAAAGCCATATCTAACCAATCCTGATTAGGGGCAACGTGATGATACATGTAACTAAAACACCAAACCTGACGTCCCTGTAACCACATGAACTTATCAGTATCATAAACATTACCCACCCTGTCAAGGCAAGTGAAAAAGCCACCGTACTGTTCGTCTTTACTATGTTTAAGCCAAAAAGGAAGAATATTGTTGATCAATTCCTCACGATACAACCCTGAATAGGCTTTCATAGCCTCGCTGGGTGGCGCAATCGTTGTGTTTGGTTGCATGAATCCCGATTAAGTTTATAAAGGATTTAAGAATACCATGAGCAATATCTTAATTTTTTTATAATTAAAAGGCTACTTTTTAAAATATTTTATTTTCTATAGGCTATTCTTGCATTTTCATGTATTGAAAACTGCCTAACTTGTACCTCCTTAGTAAGAATTGTTGAAAACTGCCATGCCCAAGCCCAAGGTTTTATCAGATGTGTTTAATGAGGAAAGTTCAACTGGTGTTGCGTTAAAAAACAAAACACTTAAAAAGCTGATTTTCAATTTTTTAGATAAAACCGACAGTAGTTCAATTACTGAATTGAGTAAAGAATTGAATATAAGTGTTCCCAAAACCACCAGCTTGGTGAATGAGCTAATTGAAGATGGATTAATCAGCGATTATGGCAAAGTAGACTCAACTGGTGGAAGAAAAGCCAGTATGTATGGCTTGGTGCCCGAAGCCTGCTTTTTCTTGGGCGTAGATGTTAAGAAGTATTACGTCAACATCGGCCTGATGAACTTCAAGAAGCAGTTGGTGACGCAGAAACACCGTATTCCTTTCAAATTAGAGAACACGCCCGAATCTTTATCACTGCTCATTCAAATAATTCAGGGCTTTATAAAAGAAGCCCCTGTGAAGAAAGACAAGATTCTGAGCATGGGCATCAACTTATCTGGCCGTATCAATCAAACCATTGGTTATAGTTATAGCTTCTTTCATTTTCAGGAAGAACCCTTATCGCTTTATATTGAAAATAAGATTGGTATCAAAACTTATCTGGAGAACGACTCACGTGCGATGGCATATGGTGAGTTCATGTGTGGTGAAGTAAATACAGAAAAAAATGTACTCTTCGTAAATATGGACTATGGTGTAGGTCTAGGTATCCTGATTGATGGCAAAGTGTATTATGGCAAATCGGGCTTTAGTGGAGAGTTTGGGCATATGCCTTTTTTTGAAAACGAGATCATATGCCATTGCGGTAAAAAGGGTTGCCTTGAGACAGAAGCATCCGGAACGGCTTTGATTAGAAGATTTCGTGAGAAAATCATTCAAGGCTCATCTTCTTCAGTAATTAAAAAAAATACACCAGTTAACGAAATAACACTGACAGATTTAATACAAGCAGCCAATACTGAAGACATGCTCTGCATAGAACTGCTTGCAGAAATCGGTGAAAAACTTGGAAAAGGCCTAGCTGTATTAATCAATGTGTTTAACCCAGAGCTAATTATCCTTGGTGGTACTTTATCCGAAACTGGTGATTACCTCAGACTACCAACAAAGAGCGCTATCAACAAGTTTTCTTTAAGCTTGGTGAATACCGATACACAATTAAAACTCTCCAAACTAGGTGAAAAAGCAGGTATACTTGGCGCCTGCTTGTTGGCAAGAAATAAGGTATTGACCGTTTTCTAAACAAAATTTTGATCGAATTAAATGAATAAAAAAGCCCCCATCACTGGGGGCTTAATCTGATGTCGCAGAAAAAAGTATTATTTTCTGAAACAATAGTGTAGCGGGATCGGGAGTTGAATGCCGACGATTAGTCGGCACCGAGACAACAGCTTCGCTGTTCGTCTTGGCCCGAGACCTTTTGAAATAAAAAAGAGTCTTCAAATGAAGACTCTTCTGTAGCGGTAAATTTTCCCTTTTCTAACCTTTTAAGCGAGATTAACAAGTTCTCTAGCATATAACATGCCAAATAATCATAATATTAAATCTCCTCATACTATCTTACCCAAAACAGAATCTTTCTATCTTCCACATTGATGCATCAGATCATCTACATCAAAAATATGGTTTGCCAGCGCTGTATAATGGCAGTAAAGCAGGTATTAACTGCTTTAGAAATCGTACCTAATCATGTAGACATGGGTGAAATTGAGCTCAAAGAGCCACTTACCGCATCTGAGCTAGATAAATTAGCTAAAGCATTGCTCCCAATTGGCTTTGAACTACTCGATAATCAAAAACAGCAGCTTATCGAAAAATTAAAGTCTTCCCTCATTCAAAAAGTACAATCAGGGGACATAGAAGAGCATTTCAGCATTAGCGAGTATCTAAGTAGCATGCTTCTCAAAGAATACAGTTCTATATCAAAACTATTTTCTCAGGTAGAAGGCATTACAATTGAACAATTCTTCATTCAGCAAAAAGTAGAGAAAGTCAAAGAGTTACTAATCTATGGAGAACTGACCCTGAATGAGATATCATACCAACTTGGTTATAGCAGTGTGGCTCATTTATCTGCACAGTTTAAAAAAGTAACAGGATTCACCCCTTCTGCCTTTAAAAAGAATGGCGGTACTAGAAAATCTTTAGATCAGCTCTAGCAAATAAGTATAAGTCTTTCCCATCATAGTATAATAACCAGTTAGACAGCACAACTGAGCTTTGTCTAAAAATAAATTCTATGACACATACTTATCAAATCACTGGAATGACCTGTGCTTCTTGTGAAGCAAAAGTGCGGAGTAGCCTGCTTCTTATACCAGATCTTACCGAGGTCATCGTTTCAAGGGAAAACCAAACAGCAATCATCACAATGGAAAAGCACATCCCGCTACACCAATTACAAAATTCCTTAGATAACAAGTATACCATCAGTGCCCTACACCACATTGAATCAGTTGAGCGGACCAAAAGCTGGTCATCAACCTACAAACCTGTTTTACTGATCTTTGCTTATTTATTAGGCATAACATTGATTATTGAATGGAACAATCCAGTTTTCTCCTCAATGCGACTCATGAACAATTTCATGGGTGGCTTTTTTCTGATTTTCTCATTTTTTAAAATTTTAAATCTAAAAGGATTTGCTGAAAGCTATAGTATGTATGATGTACTAGCGAAAAAATGGAATAATTGGGCTTATGTATATGCTTTTATTGAACTAATACTAGGCATCTGCTTTATCAGTGGTTTCCAACCTTTCATCACCAATGCAGTTACATTAATTGTCATGAGCCTAAGCATTATTGGCGTTTTACAAACTGTACTTAACAAAAGAAAAATCCAATGTGCCTGCCTTGGAGATGTTTTTAACTTGCCTATGAGTACAATCACCATCATAGAAGATGGGCTGATGATTTTGATGAGCGGAGTAATGATAATGAGCATACCAAGTTGATAACCAACACTTTTACCATTTACCAATTTCCACGCTAACACACTCTGAAAAAATAAGCCTATTTTTGCTTTGGTAGTCATGAAAAAGATTCTGGTAGCCATATTAGCCTTTTTTTACCTTGCCACCTCTACAGGTGCTACGGTACATATGCATTATTGTATGGGCAAACTGGCAAACAGCAGCTTGATGCATGACGATGATGCAACCTGCAGCAAATGCGGCATGAAGAAGGACAATGAGAAAAGTAATGGCTGCTGCAAGGACGAACAAAAGTTTATCAAGAACGATAAAGACCAAAAAAACGTCACTTCAATAGTCTTTCTGTTCAACTTAGTTATTCAGGACTGTACAAATACAGCAATTCCCTTAGTCAACATAGCCTCTCAACCGCTAATAGAGGAATACCCGGTTAGTAATGCGCCTCCTCGAACGGGCAAAACAGCCATCTACATTCAAAAACGCACTTTCCTGATTTAATAGAACGCTCTGTTTCTAATAACCAGACATTACCTGTCGGGCTATTGGCACTTGTGCACGCTTCTCTAAACATTTTTTCATTTCTAAAATCAATAAAATGAACACAATCAAATTACTGCTCATAGCAGTATGTACCACTTTTTCAATCTCAGTAATCGGACAGGACAAAACCGAATCATTTAAGGTTTATGGTAACTGCGGTATGTGTAAAAAACGCGTTGAAACAGCTGCAAAGCTGGATGGTGTCAGCAGTGCTGTTTGGGATGTTGATACTAAAATGATGACCGTAACATATAAAGAATCTACAACTAATAAAGAGGCCATACAAAAGAAAATTGCATCAGTTGGACACGATACAGAATTGTTTTCCGCAGACGATAAAGTATATAAAAAGTTACCAGGATGCTGCTTATATGAAAGAAAACCCTCAGCACCAATCAATTAATCTACTTAAGTTCTAAATTATGAAACTGTCAAGATTTATTCTTCTTATTGCAGTAGTCATTTTTGCATCATGCAATAACGCTCAAGAAGCGAGCCATGAAGGTCAGCATACGAGTACACCAAATTCCGACTCAGTTAAGCATGCCAGCACTGATCAAACTACAGAAATCAAATCCATAAATGTTGTATTCAAAAATGTGGATGCAAAAGCTGCAGAGACAATCAAGCAAATGGTTGACAACTACCTTCAAATGAAAGATGCATTAGCAGCAGACAAGGCGACTGATGCGGCCACTGCTGCAAAAAAGCTAGCGTCAAGTGTAGCATCTCTCGATCAATCACTGTTAACTGCAGAGCAAAAAAAGGTTTTCGACCAATATGAAGCCGATTTGAATGAGCATGCCGAGCATATTGGCAAAAATGGCGACAATATTGAACACCAAAGAAGTCATTTTATCCAGCTCAGTGAAGTGATGTACGATTTAGTAAAAAATTTTGGTGCTGGCAGACCACTCTATCATGATCATTGCCCAATGGCAAGAGATAACCAAGGTGCTATGTGGTTAAGCGAAGTAAAGGAGATCAAAAACCCATATTTCGGTGCAGCAATGTTTACCTGTGGCCAAGTACAGGAAGTAATTCAATAAAGACCAAACAATAATCATGGTTCAAAAATTGATTGAACTGGCCTTACGCAACAGGCTTATTGTACTGCTTCTGGCGGCAGGCCTGTTTGCGTATGGGCTATACTCTGTTCAGCAAAATCCCATAGACGCCATTCCTGATGTAAGCGAGAATCAAGTAATTGTATTTACAGAATGGATGGGGAGAAGTCCGCAAGTAATCGAAGACCAAGTAACCTATCCCTTAGTAAGTAATTTACAAGGCATCCCAAAGATTAAAAATATACGAGGCTCTTCAATGTTCGGAATGAGTTTTGTGTATGTGATTTTCGAAGACAATGTAGACATCTATTGGGCAAGAACCAGGGTTTTGGAACGCTTAAATTTTGCTCAGCGCCTACTGCCACAAGGTGTTACACCCGCGCTTGGACCTGATGGCACTGGCGTTGGTCATATTTACTGGTACCATCTTGATGCACCAAAATTAGACTTGGGTGAACAAAGAGCCTTACAAGATTGGTATAT
Source organism: Chitinophagales bacterium (assembly GCA_017303835.1). Taxonomy (NCBI): domain Bacteria; kingdom Pseudomonadati; phylum Bacteroidota; class Chitinophagia; order Chitinophagales; species Chitinophagales bacterium. The sequence continues at coordinate 267,644 of JAFLBI010000002.1, read as the reverse complement.
CAAATTCGCGCTACAAACTGTTCCGGGAGTAGCCGAAGTAGCCTCATTTGGTGGATTTGAAAAACAGTACCAGTTGGTTATAGATCCTGTAAAACTCCAGTATTATAACATCTCCCTCATGGATGTGATGAATAAAGTAAGAGCGAACAACAATGATGTGGGGGGCAGAAAGTTTGAAATGGCCGACATGGCATATATCATACGCGGCTTAGGTTATATCAAGAGTAAAGAAGATGTAGAGAATATTGCACTAAATAATTACAACGGTATTCCTGTACGCGTAAAAGATATCGGCTCGGTACAAATGGGTGGCGATTTGCGCCTTGGTATTTTTGATATGGATGGCAAGGGTGAAGTAGTTGGCGGTATTGTTGTAATGCGCTACAATGAAAATGCCAATAAAGTTATTGAATCAGTTAAAGCTAAAATGAAAGAAGTTGAAAAGGGCTTACCTGATGGCGTAACTTTTAAAACTTCGTATGACAGAAGTACACTTATCCAGGAAGCCATTGATTCTGTAAAAGGTACATTAATCGAGGAAATGATTGCCGTTTCCTTAATTGTGCTCATTTTCTTATTTCACTGGCGTAGTGCATTAATTATCTTAATACAGCTCCCAATATCTGTTGCAGCAGGCTTTATTTTTCTTGAACTATTTGGTATCTCATCAAATATCATGTCCCTAACCGGTATCGCTTTGGCAATAGGCGTAGTAGTTGATGATGGTATTGTGATGGTAGAAAACGCCTACCGGCATATCAGTGAAGCACAGATAGATAAGATTCAATCACCTGATAAAGACTAATTATGCTTAACTGGCTCAAAAAAAATAAAGACCCGCTGACACCCGCTGAAAGGGATAGCATCATTGAAAAGTCATCTAAGCAGGTAGGCCCTGGTGTATTTTATTCAACCATCATCGTTATCGCATCATTCCTGCCTGTCTTTTTATTGACGGGAATGGAGGGCAAGCTTTTTCATCCCCTGGCATGGACCAAAACATTCATCTTACTTATTGATGCATTCCTTGCCATAACACTCACTCCTGTGTTGATTGCGCTTTTCTTAAAAGGAAGGCTAAAGCCAGAAAATGCTAACCCAATCACAAGAACCCTAGAAAAAATATATACACCCATCCTGAAATGGTGTTTAAAATGGCGTAAGACCACAATTACTATCAATATCATTGCATTGGTAACAGGTGTTGTTATGATGACTCGCCTAGGCTCAGAATTTATGCCTCCCCTCGACGAAGGCTCATTGCTGTTTATGCCGGTTACACTGCCTGATGTTTCCAATGCGGAGGCAAAGAGACTATTACAAGTTCAAGATAAATTGATTAGAAGTGTTCCTGAAGTTGAGCATGTTTTAGGAAAAGCCGGCAGAGCCAATACAGCTACAGATAACTCTCCCATCAGTATGATTGAAACCATCATACTGCTAAAGCCGAAAGCTCAATGGCGGGAAGGCATGACAAAAGACGCCATCATTAATGAGCTGAACTCAAAAATGCAGATTCCAGGCGTTACCAATGGCTGGACTCAGCCAATTATCAATAGAATCAATATGCTGTCAACCGGTATTCGTACGGATGTTGGCGTAAAAGTGTATGGTCAAAATCTAGACAGCATTTATGCTTTTGCCAGAACCATCAAAAAACAACTTGAAGGAATTGAAGGCATAAAGGACTTGTATGTAGAACCAATTACTGGTGGGAAGTATATAGATATAGCTGTGAAAAGGGAAGAAATTGGTCGCTACGGATTAAGTGTTGATGACGTAAATACAGTTATTGAAAGTGCGTTAGGAGGAATGAAACTCACAACTACTATTGAAGGGCGTCAGCGTTTTTCGGTTAACGCGAGATATGGGCAAGATTTCCGAAACAACCTAGAAGCGCTTAAACGTTTACAAGTACAAACAATGAATTTTGGCCCTATCCCTTTAGAAGCAGTGGCAGATATTCAGCTGAGCGATGGCCCTCCTATGATTAATTCAGAAAATGCCATGCTCAGAGGTACAGTTTTATTCAATGTACGCGAAAGAGACTTAGGCAGTACCGTACAAGAGGCGCAACAAAAACTGAATCAGATGATAACCAAATTACCCAAGGGATATTTTCTGGAATGGAGTGGTCAATGGGAAAATCAGATTCGAGCCAACAGAACACTGAAAATGATTCTCCCAATAGTCGTTATCATCATTTTCTTGGTATTATACTTCACCTACCATTCCTTTAAAGAGGCACTCATAACAATGATAACAGTGCCGTTTGCGCTCATTGGCGGAATTTTTATGGTCTACTTTTACGGCATCAACTTATCAGTTGCAGTAGCTGTAGGTTTTATTGCCCTATTTGGTATGGCAATAGAAACAGCCATGCTAATGACTATTTATCTAAATGAAGCCATGCAAAACATGGTTGCCAAGCATGGCAATAGTAAGACTACACTTACGCCAGCTATTATCAGAGACTATGTAATAGAAGGATCAGCGAAGAGACTGAGGCCTAAACTGATGACAGTTTCTGTTGGCCTATTCGGTTTAATCCCTATTCTCTGGGCAACCGGTGTAGGAAGTGATATTATGCGCCCTATTACCATTCCACTGATTGGTGGAACAATATCTTCTACGATATATGTATTACTCATCACCCCTGTGATTTTTGAAATGATAAAAGAAAGAGAATTGAAACGCAGCGGTAAAATCGAAATAATAGATGTCAAAGAATAAATTACTCTTCACAAGTCTTGTGCTTGCTTTATCACTTGGCGCAAGTGCACAAAAGCTATCTATTCATTCCATAATAGATAGTATCAGGCATTCACATCCGGTTATTAAAATGTATGACAATGAAATACGTGCAATGGATGAAGCAGCAGAAGGCGCCAGAAGTTGGATGGCCCCGCAAATTGGTTTTGGTCAGTTTATGACACCATATGATGTGCGGCTATGGCATCGAGAAGGTGATATACCAGGTATGGGTTCAGTAATGTTTTCAGGAGAACAGATGTTTCCCAATCGGAAAAAGCTTGACGCAGATGAACGCTACATGAAAGCCATGTCTTCAGTAGAAAAAGAAAAAAAGAATGCTGGCTTGAATGAATTAATTCATGATGCTAAACTGCTTTACTATGAATGGATAATCCTAAAAAAGAAGCTGATCATATTGTCTGAAAATGAAAAATTTCTGGATTTCATGATACAGAATGCTTCATTGAGGTATAAAAATGGGTTAGAGAAAATCAGCGCTTATTATAAAGCACAGGCGGCATTAGGTGAAGTCAAAAATATGCAATACATGTTTGAGAATGATATTCATGACAAACAAATACGCTTAAATACACTAATGGGCAGAAATGCAATGTTGCACTTTGATATTGAAGACAATTATCAATTAAATGATTACGCTAACACTACTTTCGACAGCTCTCTACTGTACACAAACAGAAGCGACTTAAAATCTTTGGATAAAGAGATACAACTTACAAAGCTTAAGCAAGAAACGGAACTAGCAGCACTTAAGCCACAATTTGGTATTCGATATGATAATATGATTGGATTTGGTGGCCAACCCTTACAGTATACAATCATGGGTATGGTAAGAATTCCTATGGCCAAATGGTCTTCAAAGATGAATAAGGCGAATATGGAGAGTCTGAAATGGAAAGCGCAAGCCATTCAATCGAAAAAGGAAATGATGGTAAATGAATATAGCGGTATGGCTTATGGCATGAGGAATGAATTACAACTGAAAAAGAAACAGATTAAACTGTATGAAGAAAATATCATACCAGCATTGAAAAAAAATTATCAAACCATGCAACTTGGCTATGAGCAAAATACTGAAGAATTATTTATGCTTTATGATGCATGGGAAACACTCAACATGAAGCAACTAGAATATTTAGAACTTTTAAACCAAGCCCTGAAAATTCAAGTAACCATTGAGAGAATTATTGAAAAAAAATAACCATTTATGCACAGAAAAAACTTTATTAAATTATCAGGGCTTAGTGTTGGAGCGCTAGTAGTAAATGGCTCAATAACTAGTTTTATATTAAGTTGCATAGGTTGTAGAAAAGACAGCCATATCGGGCTAATTACAAAGCCTGTAATGGTATCAGAAGGCAATTTTTCAACATTACTTTCATTTCCAGCTCAGGCAGGGGCGATTCATACACTTACGGCGCAGTCAACAACTACAAATCTTAAGGGGAAAACCATTCCTGTTTTAGGCTATCAACCCAACAGCCTACTCGGTCCAACATTCAGAGTAAATAACGGCAATACAGTAAACATTCTTTTACAAAACAATTTATCTGAACAAACAAATATTCACTGGCATGGCTTAAAAATACCAGCTCTGATGGATGGCCATCCCGAGCAGCTAGCAAATGCTGGTGGACTATTTCGCTATCAGTATACTGTTAACCAAAGAGCGGGCTTATGCTGGTATCATCCACACCCACACGAAAAAACAGGCAAACAGGTATTTCAAGGGTTGGCTGGCTTATTTATTATAAACGACATTGAAGAAGCATCATTAAATCTTCCATCAGGTCAATACGAAATACCCTTAATAATACAGGATAAAAGAATAATTAATAACAGTATTACTTATAACCCATCTATGGAAGAAGTAATGGCTGGCTATATGGGTGAATCAATTATAGTCAATGGCGTTTACTCGCCCTATACTGAAGTTGCAACTCGCTATTATCGCTTACGTATTCTCAACGGTTCCAATGCAAGAATGTATAATCTTTCATTCAGTAATAATGCAGATATGATACTCATTGGAAACGACGGAGGCTTATTAAAAAATCCAATTACTCTAAAAGAAATTTTAATAGCGCCAGGCGAAAGACTAGATGTACTGATAAACTTCAGTGGGGCAGCGATTGGTACCGAAATATTTTTAGTAAGTAAAGAGTTCGCTCATGGTGGTAATGCACAGGGCAAACAATATTTTAGGATTCTAAAATTCAAGGTCACTTCAGCTGCTACAGATTCTTTCATCGTTCCATCAAATCTTTCAAACCTCAATATCATATCCGCTTCTTCAGCTGTTAAAATAAGAACATTTGATATCTCAAATGCAATGGAACATCATGGATATCCTATGAACAATGGAATGCAAATGCGCCACCGCATAAACGGTAAATTATTTGACAGTAATCGTATTGATGAAAATATTATAGCCAACACCAATGAAGTATGGATTTTCGACAATAGTAAAGGCGATGAACCACATCCTATGCACCTTCATGGAGTATTCTTCCAAGTCCTCGACAGAACTGGCGGAAGGGGAAGCAAGATTGCTTCAGAAAATGGATGGAAAGATACTGTCCTTGTTATGCCAGGCGAAATTGTGAAAATATTGGTCCCATTTGAAAAAAATACAGGAAGATTTGTATTTCATTGTCACAATCTAGAACACGAAGACGATGGCATGATGCTACAATATCAATTGAGTTAATAAGAGCTACAATGAAGAAAATATACTTAGTCAATATACTTACAATCATTGCAATACTAATTTCCTGCACTGATAATAAAGATTCACAAGCTGCACATCAGCTAACAACAAAAAAGGAAACGTATACCTGTCCTATGCCGGAGGACTCCGTATTTAGCGATAAACCGGGAAAATGTCCTAAATGCGGCATGCAACTTATGCTTATGGAGGCGGATAGTCACCAACACAATCCAGAAGCATATACCTGTCCCATGCCGGAGGACTCCGTATTTAGCGACAAACCAGGGAAATGTCCAAAGTGTGGAATGGACTTAGTGAAAAATGAAATGAATACTGAAAATCTAGAGGAAATAGCGTTAGGCTCTTTACTTAAGCCTACAAATGAGTTAGTTATTTCATCTATCCCGGTAACAACTATTGAAAAAAGGGGCGAACAAATTGAGATTGAAGCATTGGGCAATATTATGTACGATACCAGGCAGGTGGGTAATATATCAGCAAGAGTATCAGGTAGGATTGAAAAACTCTATGTTCGATACAGGTACCAGAAAATAAGCAAAGGGCAGAAAATTGCAGATATCTATAGTCCAGAATTACTGACAGCCCAACAAAATTTGCTCTTCTTACTTAAGAATGATCCCGATAACACAGGGTTTATAGAAGCTGCTAAGGAAAAACTCTTGCTTCTTGGCATGGAAAATACACAACTACAAACAATCATACAAACAGGAAAGCCAATACTTACCATTACTGTTTATAGTAATTATAGCGGTCATATTCATGAAGCTAATAATGGGGCTCAAATGAACCCAAGAGTAGACGGCATGAAAGATATTGCTTTACTAACAGAAGAACTTTCTTTAAAAGAGGGAATGTATCTACAAAAAGGACAATCAATTCTTACAGTCTACAATCCTAATAAAGCTTGGGCATTGCTGAATATTTACGGTGATAATCAATCGCTGATACAGATAGGTAACAAGGTGAGAATTGTACCAGAAACAGCACCCCAGAAGGATTTTAGAGCTACAATCGATTTTATTGAACCCTTTTATCAAAAGAACAGTAAGACACTTACAGTAAGAGTCTATTTTGATAATAGCAATCTAAACATACCCATTGGAAGTCAGGTAAAAGCTGCCATATTCGGGAATTCAAAAAAAGCATTCTGGCTACCTAAAGAAGCTGTGCTTTCACTTGGGATAGATAAGGTTGTATTCCAAAAGACAGATGATGGCTTTAAAGCGACAAAAATCACTACTGGCATAACGCATGAAAAACACATACAGATTATACAAGGCATTACTGAAAAAGACTCAGTTGCTATGAATGCGCACTATCTAATGGATAGTGAGAGCTTTATCAAAATAAAACAATAGTATGCGATATATAACCTCATTCATATTAAGTCTGATTTTACTACTATCCTGTACTACTAAAAAGGATACACCTAAAAATTCAGACACTTATTATACTTGCTCCATGGATCCTCAGGTTGTAGAATATCAACCCGGGAAATGCCCCATTTGCAAGATGGACTTAACGCCTGTCAAGAAAAAGAAGGGCGAAAAAAATGATGAAATCCAACTAAGTGATCAACAAATTCAATTAGGAAATATCCAAACAGCAGCTATTCAATCAGGCACAATCGGAGATCGGCTGATTCTAACGGGTACTATAAATTTTGATCAAAGTAAAACCACCTCTATTAGCGCAAGGATCATGGGTAGAATTGAAAAATTATATTTTAAAAATCTTGGCGACTATGTACAGAGTGAAGCTCCTTTATTTGATTTATACAGCGAAGAGCTGAATAATGCAAAACAAGAGTATCTCTTGGCACTGGATAAAAAACGAAAGTTCTCTTCAAATGCTTCAATCGATTTTGATCAACTAATTCAGAGTGCTAAAAACAAATTAATACTTTGGGGTATGTCAGAAGAGAGTATTAAAGAGTTAGCCACAACCAAGAAAGCCTCCCAAGTAACTACCTTTTATAGTAAAGCAAATGGATACATAACTGAACTAGCAGTGAAAGAAGGTGATTATGTCATGGAAGGAGGGCTTATTGTTACACTAGCTGATCTTTCTACTTTATGGGTAGAAGCACAAGTATATACTTCTCAGATGGCTCAAGTGAATAGCAATAGTGCCGCAACTGTTCAAATCCCCGATTTGGATAACACAGAAATTATGGGCCGCATTGAGTTTGTAAACCCAGAAATCAACCCCGATACAAGAATCAACTTAATCAGAATAACCATACCTAATTCTGGAAAAAGGTTGAAACCAGGTATGCCGGCTTACGTACTTCTGAAAAGCCCAAAAAGACAAACATTAACGCTGCCAATTGATGCAGTCATCAGAGATAGTAAGGGTGCAACTGTTTGGATACAGACCAAAAAGAATACTTTTAAAAATATTATGGTACAGACGGGTTTAGAGAGCAATGATCTGATTGAAATAAAGTCTGGACTTAAGGAAGGAGATATCGTCGTACTATCCGGCGCATATCTCTTAAACAGCGAATACATATTCAAAAAAGGTGCAGATCCTATGGCAGGACATCAACATTAATTTAATTAATCGATAATACATCACAATGAAATCAAGATTTAAACTTTTACTTATCGGATTTTTGGTTGTCTCTCTTTACCAAGTCACTTTCGCACAAAAAGCAGAGGAAGTTTGCTATAATCCTAGTCTAATTAAGGATACAACCAAAAAGAGTATCAAGTCAATGGCATTTTACATCATTGATAAGGATAGCATCAAGATAAAATATCACTCACCCGGAGTTCGTAAAAGAATCATTTGGGGAGGCCTCGTTCCATTTGATGAGGTATGGGTAACAGGCGCCCATGATGCAACACTACTTGAAATGCCCAAAGCCTTTATCGTCAATGGAAAAAAAATAGCTGCCGGTAAATATGCCTTTTTTACAATACCAGGAGAAAAAGAATGGATACTCATCATTAATAAAAATTGGCAGCAACATCTTGCTTCTGCTTATGATGAGAAGGAGGATATCATACGATTAAAAGTAAAACCACTGAGCGTACCTCACACAGAAAGATTACAATACACAATTGAAATGCCTAATCAAAAAATAGGCAAAATCAGTATTGCATGGGAAAAGAAAAAAGTAGAACTCCCCTTCTCAATAAGTCAATAAGCAAATGAGTAAAAGCAAACAATACTATATACGAAAAGCACACCGTTGGCTAGGGGTGCTTTTGGGTATTCAATTCATATTTTGGACTGTTGGTGGCATTTATTTCAGCTGGTCGAATATGGACGAAATTCATGGTGATTTTCAAAAATCAGCAGCACCACTAATCTCATCAGATACTCCACTTGTAAGTCCAAGCCTAGTGATGTAAAATCTATATCCAACGGTGTGAAGCCCTCGGCTGCGTTGATCCTTTGCCATCGGCAATATCTAATGCGGCAAACTCCAGTAGGAGAGCAAAATCAAAAAGCCTTTATCCGTTTGTATGGGGAATTTACCGACCGGCCAATTTCAGCCACACAAATGTTGCCTGCCACCTGGAGTAATGCAGGATTTGGTATATATGGTAAACACTACGATAAAGACTGGATGTTTGGCTACGAAGCCTACCTGTCCGGAAATTTTGATAATACTATTACTGACAATGCCGAAAACAAAACATTTTTACCAGCCGCAAAAAATAATAAAGAACGATTTGAAGAAATAAACAGCGGTTTACCCTTGCTGACAACAAAGGTGGCAGTTCGTAATAATAAGATTGGCGAATTGGGCTTATCCTACATGGGTGGGGTGTATAATAAATTTCAGGATGATGGCTTACAATTAGATGATAAGCGAAGGGTAGATGTTTTTGCAGTTGATTTTAATACTACTCTAACTAACCTGAAAACCTTTATTACCGCTGAATGGGCATGGATTAGAGTTGATGTGCCATCAACTTATACACAGCAGTATGGTAACAAACAACAAGGCGGTTTTTTGGATATTGTACATCCCTTGATTAAGAAAAGAATGCTGGGCTGGCCAAATGCCACACTAAATCTTGCCTGCCGCCTCGAGTATGTGGACTGGAACAAAGGAACATTTACCAGCACCGGCGGTAATATAGCGGAAGACCTCTGGAGTGTAATGCCTGCCATCAGCTTTCGCCCAACTGCACAAACTGTTTTGCGGTTGAATTATCGCTATTTGAGCCAGCAGGATTTATTGGGCAACCCGCCAACCAAAACAGGTGGCTTTAGTTTTGGAGTTTCAACGTATTTCTAAAACAATATCACTGTCTGCCAGCTATTTGCAACCTCGTGGCAACTTTGCAGCGGCCTTTCACTTCTAAAACAATCCTTCTATATTTGCGCTAGTGAAGCCATTTTTCTTAATACTCAGTTGCTTTTTGCTCTACCTGTCATGCCTGCCGTGCGGAGACAGTGTGGAGTGTAATGTAACACCTGAGCTGAAGATAACAGCTACTGACAACCACCAGCAGCATAAACATAATTCAGAAGCCTGTTCTCCATTCTGCTCATGTTCCTGTTGTGCAGCTTCAGCATTTTACTCTCCTTTCTCTAAGGCGCAGGTAACCAAAATAGAATTTCAACAGGAAAACTATCCCCTCTATAACGTATCGTTCAGCACAGAAGCTCATAACAGCATCTGGCAGCCTCCCAAGTTTTCATAATCTCACATCTTCATTGAATTTGCTGTAAGTCATTTATTGGCTTATTCAGCTATTGTATCATTCATTTCCCTTTGCTGGCTATGGCCACAATCAAAAAAGCTACTAAGAGCAAGAAAAGAAAACAGCCTTTAGCAATACGAATAATTAAAGTTATTCTCATTGTAATTGGCTGTGCCATTCTTATTGCGGCAATGGTGGCAAGAGCTATTCATTTCTTCAGGTATCATACATAATTAAACAGAATCAAGACATGCTCAATAAAATCATTCAATTCTCCATAAAAAATAAATTGGTCATTGGCCTTTTTACACTGGCTTTAATAATATGGGGTGTTTACTCGGCAAAAAAATTGCCGATTGATGCTGTACCCGATATTACCAATAACCAGGTACAGGTAATTACGCTAAGCCCGTCATTGGCAGCACAGGAAGTAGAACAGTTAATTTCTTTTCCGGTGGAACAAACAATGGCCACCATTCCGGAGGTGCAGGAAATCCGTTCCATATCAAGGTTTGGATTATCTGTAGTTACCGTAGTATTTCATGATGATGCAAATATTTATTGGGCCCGTCAGCAAGTAGGTGAACGGCTGATAGAAGCCCGTAACCAGATACCGAATAATATCGGTAACCCGGAAATGGCTCCTATATCTACGGGATTAGGTGAAATTTATCAATATGTTTTACATGCAAAAAAAGGATATGAAAATAAATACGATGCCATGTCGCTTAGGACGATACAGGACTGGATCGTCCGTCGTCAGTTGCTTGGCACACCCGGCATTGCTGATGTAAGCAGCTTCGGCGGTCTTTTAAAGCAATATGAAATTGCATTGAATACAGATAAGCTTCGAAGCTATAATCTATCCATAGCAGATGTATTCAATGCCCTTGAAAAAAATAATCAGAATACAGGTGGAGCCTATATTGACAAAAAGCCCAATGCCTACTTTATCCGCAGCGAAGGGTTTATTAAAACCATTACCGACATTGAAAAAATTGTAGTTACAAGAACTTCCGGAGGTTCGCCTGTACTGGTCAGAGATATTGCAACGGTACAGTTGGGCCATGCCACGCAATACGGGGCATTAACCCGTAATGCAGAAGGCGAAGTAGTTGGTGGCATTGTTTTAATGCTCAAAGGAGCAAATTCCAGTATTGTAATTAATAGTGTAAAAGATAAAATAATCCAGATTCAGAAAAGCTTGCCGGAAGGTGTAGTCATTGAACCATTCCTTGACAGAAGTGCTTTAGTTAGCAGGGCAATCGGAACCGTAAAAACCAACCTTATTGAAGGGGCCTTGATTGTGATTTTTGTATTGGTTGTTTTCCTTGGCAATATTCGTTCCGGGTTGATAGTGGCTTCGGTAATTCCGCTTGCCATGCTTTTTGCTATTGCGTTGATGAACATGTTTGGTGTGTCTGGTAACCTTATGAGCTTAGGCGCTATTGACTTTGGTTTGATTGTGGATGGCGCCGTGATTATCGTGGAAGCAACCATGCATCAGTTAGGCCATCGAAAGCCCGGAAGAATGACACAAGACCAATTGGATGACGAAGTATATAAATCAGCAGGTAAAATGATGAACTCCGCTGCTTTTGGTCAAATCATTATATTAATTGTTTACCTGCCCATCCTTGCCTTGGTTGGCATTGAAGGAAAAATGTTTGGCCCGATGGCACAAACAGTTTCATTTGCTATCCTGGGTGCATTCCTACTTTCACTTACCTATGTGCCCATGATGAGTGCCCTTGTACTAAGTAAGAAAATAAGCCACAAGGAAAACCTTTCTGATAAAATGATGAAGTTTTTTCAACGGCTATATACACCACTAATACGTGGCGCACTTAAAATGAAATTGCTGGTAGTAAGTATTGCTGTTGGTGTATTTATAATCAGCCTGATTATTTTTAAAACCTTGGGTGGTGAATTTATTCCCACATTGGAAGAAGGCGATTTTGCGGTAGAAACAAGGTTATTGACAGGTAGTTCATTAAGCCAGACAATTGATAAAATAACGCAAGCTTCGGACTTATTAATGAAAAAATTTCCCGAAGTAAAAGAAGTAATTGGAAAGATTGGTGCCTCTGAGATACCGACCGACCCTATGCCCATAGAAGCATGTGATATTACCATCCTTTTAAAAGATAAAAAAGAATGGACCAGTGCACATAACCGGGAAGAACTGGCAGAAATGATGCAAAAAGAACTGGAGAAAATTCCCGGTGTTTCCTATGGGCTATCGCAGCCAATACAGCTTCGTTTTAATGAATTGATTTCAGGTGTCCGCCAGGATGTGGGTATTAAAATATTTGGGGAAGACCTGGATGTACTGGCAGACCTGGCAAAAAAAATCGGTGTTATTGTACCTACGGTAAAAGGAGCAGAAGATTTATATGTAGAACAGGTAACCGGCCTTCCACAGATTGTGGTTAAACTAAACCGGGATAAGATTGCACAGTTTGGTTTAAATGTAGAAGATGTGAACCGTACCATCAGTGCTGCTTTTGCCGGGGAAGCCGCAGGTATTGTTTATGAAGGTGAAAAAAGGTTTGACATGGTGGTGCGGTTAGAAAAAACAGGCCGCCAGAGTATTGATGATGTAAAGGGTTTATTTGTTGCGGCGCCTGATGGTAACCAGATTCCATTGGAGCAGGTAGCTGATGTCAATTTGCAGTTGGGCCCCAACCAGATACAAAGGGAAGATGCAAAACGCAGAATCATTGTAGGTTTTAATACAAGAGGAAGGGATATTTCATCAGTTGTAAAAGAAATGCAGGAAAAAATTGAGAAGCAGGTAAAAATGCCCCCTGGTTATTTTATTACTTATGGCGGGCAATTTAAAAACCTTGAGGAAGCTAACAAAAGATTATCTGTTGCAGTCCCAGTTGCATTAGCATTAATCCTGCTGCTTCTTTTCTTTACGTTTGGCTCTATCAAATATTCACTACTCATTTTTACAGCTATCCCCATGAGTGCTATTGGTGGTGTATTTGCCTTATGGTTCCGGGGTATGCCATTCAGCATTTCGGCAGGCGTTGGTTTTATCGCTTTGTTTGGTGTAGCTGTATTAAATGGTATTGTGTTAATCAGTGAATTTAACCGGCTAAAAAAAGAAGGCATGACAGATATAAATGCAATTATTTTAAAAGGAACTTCTGTAAGGTTGCGACCGGTGTTAATGACCGCAATGGTTGCATCTTTGGGATTCTTACCAATGGCATTATCTACAGGTTCCGGGGCAGAAGTTCAAAAACCGTTAGCAACGGTTGTAATAGGCGGATTGATTACGGCCACTTTTCTTACTTTGGTTGTACTACCCGTATTATATACTTGGTTTGAGAAAATTAAGCCGAAAACTAAAAAGGTGTCTGCAACTAAAGGCTTGGCCTCATTACTAATTCTGTTTACTGCCTCCTCATTTGCTGCAAATGCTCAGCAACCAAAGACAGTCATAAATCTTAATGATGCTGTTACATCAGCTATGAAGAATAATCCTTTGGTAAAAGTAGGAACGCTGGATATAAGTTACCAGCAACAATTGAAAAAAACGGTAAAGGATTACGGCAAAACAAATGTGGGTCTCACATTTGGTCAGTATAACAGCCGTATTGCTTATGATAATAATTTCAACATTAATCAAGGCATACCGAATCCTGCCTACTTCAAAAGCCTTATAAGGCTATCTGAGTCAAATATCAAAAGCAGTGAACTGCAATTGAAAATTTATCAAACTGAACTGGCGGCAAATACAAAAACATCGTACTACCAGTTAAGTTTTTGGATTGAGGAAATAAGGTTGCTGAAAGAACTGCTGGCTATTTACGAAAATGTATTAAGGGCATCGGCATTACGGTACAAAACGGGTGAAACAAATGCATTGGAAAATTATAATGCTGAAAGCAAGGTGAATGAGATAAAGGCGCAATTAAGAAATGCAGACGAAGATTACCGTATTGAATTAAACCGTCTGAAAGTCTTTACTGCAGATTCTTCAGTTACGGCCATTGCCGACACTTCACTTGTTGAAAAACAGATACAGATAAGTTTTGATACCGCTGCCATTACTGCCAACCCTACACTTGCTTTTATTAAACAACAGATTGATATTGCAAACAGAGAGAAAGCCGTTGAGCAGTCAAGATTAAAACCCGATTTCTCAGTTGGTTATTTCAACCAGTCGCTGGTTGGGTATCAAACCGTAAATGGAGTTGATAAGTATTACGGTGCAGGCCGTCGTTTCCAGGGCGTTAATTTGGGTATCAGCATTCCCATATTTGCCAGGGCACAAAAAGAAAAAGTAAAAGCGGCAGAAGTAAACCGGGTGCGCCGTGAGGCAGAACTTACGAATTATCAATACAACCTGCAGGCAGAACTGGCGAGGTTGTTTGGCGAATTGCAAAAGCAAAGAGTTCAAATAAACTATTACCGCAATACAGCTTTACCGCAAGCCAATCTTATCATCACCCAGGCACAAAAAGCTTTTACTGCCGGTGAAATCGGTTACTATGAGTTGACGCAATCACTCAATAATGCCGTCATTGTAAAACAGGAATACACCAAACTTTTAAACCAATACAATCAAACCGTCATTGCTATCGAATTTATCGGCGGCATCAATTAATAAGAACGGGCTAAAATAAAAAAATATGAAACAGAAATTTTTAAGTTCACTTGTTATACTCACTGCTGCCACTGTTTGGCTTTCATCCTGCTCTTCCAAAGGAGGTGCCGAAGCTGCCCCTGCAGAAGAAACTAAAACTGAAGAAGCAGATATGGTGGACCTGTCGGAAGACCAGTTTAAAACAGTCAACATACAGTATGGCGCTGTAGAAGAAAAAAACCTCAGCAGTGTTATCAGGGCAACTGGTGTGCTGGATGTACCTCCACAGCAATTGATAACTGTCTCCTCTCCTTATGGTGGTACATTAAAGAGTACTGAATTGTTGCAAGGGAAACCTGTTACAAAAGGAGAAGTAATAGCTGTATTGGAAAACCCTGAATTTATTCAGTTGCAACAAGACTACCTGGACTATAAAAGCCAGTTGGTTTACCTGAAAGAAGAATTGGACCGTCAGCAGGAATTGGCTAAAGAAAATGTAAATGCAAAGAAGACCCTGCAAAAAGCCGGCAGCGATTACAATAGTATCATGGCAAGGGTGCAGGGCTTAAAATCAAAGCTGCAACTCATCAATATTAATCCTGATAAAATCAATCCTGCAAACATCTCCGGCAGGGCAAATATTTATGCTCCTATATCAGGCTATGTTACTAAGGTATTGGTGAACATAGGCAAGTTTGTAAACGCTAACCAGGAGCTATTTGAAATTGTAGATACCCGTCACCTCCATGCAGAACTTACCATTTTTGAAAAGGATGTTCCAAAATTGAAAATTGGGCAGAAAATCCGTTTTGTGTTAAATTATGAAACTAAGGAACGTTTTGCAGAAGTGTATTTAATAGGACGTGAAATCAGTGCTGAGCGAACTGTTCGGGTGCATGGACATTTGTTGCAGGAAGATAAAAATCTGTTACCAGGCATGTACCTGAAAGCAATTGTAGAAACAGGTGTTGCTACCACTACCGCCCTGCCTGATAAAGCGATTGTGCAATCAGCAGGTAAATCTTACATTTTCATTGCAGCAGATGAGACAAAAGAAGAAAAGAAACCTGCCGATGCAAAAAAGGATGAAACTGCTGAAAAGCATATTCCGTTCAAGAGAATTGAAGTGACGACGGGTGTTTCGGAAAATGGTTATACCGAAGTGATTTTGCCTGAAGGATTTGACAGGAATAGCAAAGTAGTAGTAAATGGAGCATATGATTTATTGTCGAAGATGAACAATGTGGAAGAGGAAGAATAGATTTTACTTGGGTCGGAGCCCTGCCTTGTTTGTCCCGTTTTAAAAAATGGAAAACCTTGAGTGGCAGGGTTTCCGTACCCACCAATAATTAGGTAATAATACATCCGGTATGGATATACAAATTGAATTAATTATTGTTGCCAAGCTTTTGGTTTCATTTCTGCTTGGTGCTTTTATCGGTCTTGACAGGGAAAAACATGGCCGTGATGCCGGAATAAGAACCTATGCTGCCGTTTGTATTGGCGCTACTTTGTTTACCGCAGTAGCAGCACATCTTGTAACTGATGTAGCCGCTGCATCACGAGTGATAGCCAATATTGTTACCGGTGTTGGTTTCCTTGGGGCTGGTATTATCTATCGAAACAGCAGTGCCGGAACATCGCATGGGTTAACAACAGCAGCCACTGTTTGGTGTACCGCAGCAGTTGGTGTGGCAGTAGGTCTCAACATGTTCATTATCGCAATTGTTGGGGCAATTGCATTGTATTTTCTGCTTTCATTACATCACCAGCATTGGTATATAGAATGGAAGAAGAAAATGATAAATAAGCATAACGAAAAAGACAACGCTGATTAATTGTTTAAAATTAAATTGTATAATAACGTTATTGTGACATGTATAGTATAATAACAGGCACCATATTATTAGGCATTACTCATGCCCTTATCCCTAACCACTGGTTGCCCTTGGTAGCAATTGCCCGGTCGGAGAAATGGGAAAAGTATGAATTGATGCTGGTGGCTTCCATCACAGCATCTGCACATGTGCTGGGCACTGTTATTATTGGTTTTGCTTTGGGAATGATTGGTTCAAAACTGGCACATCAATACGAAGGATATGTACATGTGATTGCACCGGTGCTATTGATAATATTCGGATTGATCTATTTTACTGTAAACCTACCACATCATCACCATGCAGCCAATAAGGATGTACAGCAATATAAAAAATCGAAAACCAAATGGGTGTTGATTTTTGCAGCTACCATGTTTTTATCTCCCTGCTTGGAAGTGGAAAGTCTTTTTCTTGCCGCAGGCGCCTACGGGTGGGATGATATTTTGCTGCTGGCTTTGGTGTATGCAGTAATCAGCATTACTGGAATCATTAGTCTTGTAATGCTTGCATTTAAAGGAGTGCAGATGATGAACTCACAATTTATTGAGCACAACGAAAAACGAATTACCGGAATGGTATTAATTATAGTAGGCATTGTTACATTTTTTTTACATTAAACAAAGCGTTATGGCACATAAACATGATGAAACAAAAATTGCAGAGCAGGAAGCCTGCTGCGACCTGGATGGAAAATTAAACGAAACAAAAGTGGTGACCATGCCTAGTAATGACGACGGGCATAATCATGATGAAGAGGAAGGACAGGGAATAAAACCCTGGTTGCCTGCAATAGCCAGTTTTACACTTTTAATGCTGGGTATTGCTTTGGATAATTGGATAAAGCCAACACCGTCATGGTTTTCAGGTTGGGTTCGTCTTGCATGGTACATCGCAGCATACCTGCCTGTAGGTTTACCAGTAGTGGTAAGAGGAATAAAAACAGCTATTAAGGGTGATGTATTTACGGAATTTTTCCTGATGAGTGTGGCCACCATCGGAGCATTTTATATTGGTGAGTATCCAGAAGGTGTTGCAGTAATGCTTTTCTATGCAGTGGGAGAATTATTCCAGGATGCCGCTGTTAACCGTGCCAAAAGAAGTATTAAAGCCTTGCTGGATGTAAGGCCAGACAGCGCCGATGTGTTAAGAAATGGCATTTATGTTAATCTTCCGCCTGAGAGTGTAAAAGTTGGCGAAACCATCCAGATAAAAGTTGGTGAACGAGTTCCCCTGGATGGTGAAATGTTAAGCGAGGGTAGTTCATTTAATACTTCAGCATTAACCGGTGAAAGTAAACCTTCCACTTTTACCAAAGGGGAAACAGTACTGGCAGGAATGATTAACCAGGAAAAAGTAGTAGAGTTAAAAGTGACAAAGCTATTTAATGATTCTTCGCTTGCAAGAATATTGACCCTTGTACAAGACGCTACAACAAGAAAGGCAAAAACCGAACAATTCATCCGCAAGTTTGCAAGAATATACACCCCCATTGTTGTGTTTCTTGCTATTGGCATCACACTTATCCCCTGGTTATTTGTAGATAACTACGTATTCAATACCTGGCTGTACAGGGCCTTAATATTCTTAGTAATCAGTTGCCCCTGTGCATTGGTAATTTCTATTCCATTAGGATATTTTGGAGGTATTGGCGCAGCATCAAGGAGTGGTATTTTATTCAAAGGCTCCAACTATCTTGATTTAATGACAAAAATAAACCAGGTGGTAATGGATAAAACAGGAACACTTACCAAAGCTGTTTTTAAAGTGCAGGAAGTGGAGAGTTATGACATCCCCAAAGATGAATGGTTGCCGCTTGCTGCAGCACTGGAGGCTAAATCAACCCATCCTGTTGCAAAAGCTGTTGTTGAATATGCGGGAAATAGTATTGGTCGTGTTCAGGTAGACGCATTGGAAGAAATCAGCGGCCACGGTTTAAAAGGAGAAGTGAATGGAAAGGAAGTGCTGGCAGGTAATGTGAAGTTGATGGATATGATGAAAGTGCCGGTGAATGATGGATTAAGAACAATAGTGGATACGATTGTAATAGTGGCAATTGACAGAAAACTGGCTGGCTACTTAACCATAGCTGATGAAATAAAAGAGGATAGTAAACAAGCAGTAGATGCCTTGCACAAACTGAATGTAAAAACAACCATGCTTAGCGGCGATAAACAGGCCGTTGTAAATAAAGTAGCAAAGTATTTGGGTATTGACAAAGCCTACGGCGACCTGTTGCCTGAAAATAAAGTACAAAAAGTAGAAGCCCTTAAACATGATAAAATGAATGTAGTGGCTTTTGTAGGCGATGGTATTAATGATGCACCCGTACTTGCTTTAAGCGATGTGGGAATTGCAATGGGCGGCCTCGGCAGCGATGCTGCTATTGAGACAGCAGATGTGATTATACAAACTGACCATCCATCCAAAATTGCTACTGCCATACAAATTGGTAAAGCAACCACAAAAATTGTCTGGCAAAATATCGGGTTAGCTTTCGGTGTTAAATTAATTGTGCTGATTCTTGGAGCAGGTGGTCTTGCAACTATGTGGGAAGCTGTATTCGCCGATGTGGGAGTAGCTATGCTGGCAATATTAAATGCAGTAAGGATTCAACGAATGAAATTTTAAGATAAACTCACTTTGGCAAACACAAAACAATCATCTGGGGCTAAATACAGACGTCTTAGCTTTTTTCAATTGCTGAAAATATTTTGGCAGGGACGGAAGTTGCGCCCTCACGAAAAATGGAGCAAGGAAAAAATATTAGAGTATCAGGAAAAAGGGCTTCGTAAGCTGCGTGACTTTGCTTACAGCAATTCACCATTTTACAAAAAGTTTCATCAGGGGCATGAAAACAGTCCATTGAATGAATTGCCAATTCTTACCAAAAAGCAGTTGATGCAATCGTGGGATGAAATTGTTACGGACAGGTCTTTGCATCTAAAAGATGAAGAGAACTTTTTAGATAACTTGAAAGGTTTAGGTCTTTTTCAAGGTAAGTACTTTGCATGGGCAACAGGTGGCACTACAGGGGTAAAGGGCATCTTCATCCTTAGCCAAAAAGAATGGTTTAAGTTCTTTTTCACAGCAGTCCGGTCAGGTGCCGCACAAAATATTTCCTTACACTTTGGACAAAAACCAAGAATGGCTCTCGATTGGCATTCTTTAGTTTTAAACATTACTAACTGAGGGAAGCTTTCAACTGCGCTTTTGGTGATTACGCTATTGATTTTGCCGATTGGCGGATGGCTTCTGATACCATACCTTGTGAAGCGTGGCTATGATTTTGGCTATTACCTCGCATGGACATTTTTTGCTTCAATCGGAATTATTGAGTTGGCACATTTTATCTTTCCGCTCCTCACGAATGAACCATACGGATACTTTCCGGGTATGATTACATCTCTTCCTTAGGCAACGGCTGGATGGTGGGGGATGTACCTGCTTTCAAAAAGTAGTTGCAAGAAACCTGAAAAACTCCCAAGCTCATAAATATGAATAATGTTAATCATAAGGAAATAAAAACCAACTGGTATGTAGTCACTGGAGGACCTTGTACAGGAAAGACGACAGTTATCGAATTACTTGCTGCACGGGGATATGCTACTACGCTTGAACAGGCAAGACATTACATAGATACTCAAAAAATAAAGGGGCGGACAGTTGAAGAAATAAGAGCAAACAAAGAGCAATTTCAATTACAAGTTCTCAATCTTCAGATTGAAGAAGAATCAAAGTTGGATATAAATAAAATTACTTTTTTGGACAGAGCCTTGCCGGATGCAATGGCTTATTATGAATTTTTGGGGTTGAAATATGACGATCGCCTGATAAAAATGTGCAATACATTTTGTTATCAGAAAGTGTTTATTTTAGACCGTTTACCGTTGATTAACGATTATGCAAGATTGGAAGATGAAGAGGAACAAATCCGGATACACCATTTAATTATTGATGTATATAAGCGGTTTCCGTGTCCTGTAGAATTTGTTCCTGTATTACCGCCGGAAGAAAGAGTGGATTTCATTCTTCAAAATCTGTGATGGTAAAATCTGCTAAGTATAAAAATGAAACATTTTGTTTAGGTGACAGTGTGAATGACGCACTTGTTGTGGCTTTAAGCGATGCAGGAATTGCGATGGGTGGTTTAGGAAGTGATGCCACTATTGAAACCGCTGATGTATTAATTCAGAATGACCAGCCGCATAAAATTGTTTCTGCAATTAAAATTGGAAAGATAACACGGAGCATTGTTTGGCAAAATATCATTATGGCCATGACCGTTAAAATATTTGTATTGATCCTTGGTGCAGGTGGTGTTGCTACTTTATGGGAAGCTGTAATTGCAGATGTTGGTGTTGCTTTGCTGGCAATACTAAATGCGGTAAGAATACAAAGAATAAAAGTTTAATACCTGCGACAGTATATTTCGTTACATCTGCATCGGCTGAGTTTCCGCTTTAATCCTTAAAGCAGAAGAAAGCGGTGTTCGTTCCTGACAAATTAATTAATGACCCCAGCCAGCCAACGCACAAGCACGGCTAATGCAGTGGCTAACCCACAATGCCAGCCCTTCCACTGCATCTATGGTGTTGCCGCCATTTTTTAACTGTCATACTTTTTGTGGCTATGCTCCCCAAGCTTTTGGCACATTGCCTGTTCCGCGGAGTTTATCCCGCTTTTCAGCGGGGCTACACAGCCAAAGAGCCAAGCCAACCCAAGCATAGCAACAAAAAGACGCTTCACTCCAACCACCGCCACCGTTCCGCTTATGCCAGTATAAAAATTGGCGGAAGCATCCTTAAACATAATGCGGTCTTATGTGTTCGCTTCGCACAGCCACCCCACGCTTATGCAAGCATCCCAACGCAGTGGCTGTCACATAAGTCGCCATTATGTTAAGTAGCCAACACCATAGCACTTTTTATCAAAAGTGTAGCCGTGCTTTTTGCCAACGCACCCCACCCGAAGAACCCCTACACCCCGCCACCCTTTCAGCGGTGCAGAATAAATAAAGCATGATTTGTTTTATGGCCATGTGCTTGCGGTCAGTTCATTCTCTTCGCCTCCATTTCGTTCAGGCGTTTCGTTCATTCCGTTTCTCTTCATTCACTACACTATCCTTCACTTCATTTCGTCTACGTTCATTTCACTCACCTCAGCACCGCACGGCAAAAGCAATTCCTTCTCTGCGTTTCGCAAATCAACCGCACTGGCTTTCCGTGTCATGGCATTTGCTTAGCCCACGCTGCAATGGCTTTTGTGTTTGGTAATTTACAAAAGCCCCCAATGCTTCTAAGCAAATTGCTCATGCCACTCCAAGCCGCCAACCCGTTTTGCTTCACTCCGTTGCGTCATTGCATTTGCCCTTGACCCACCGCACAGTTGAAATCGGTATGCTTTATTTTTTCTGCGACTTGTTTACCCCATTGCCGACCCACTAAAATCCGTATCCTTCAAACCAGGTATCTACCTCCTGAATGGATCTGAGTAATACTTCATCCTCTAATGGAAATCCTTCAATCTGATTGGTGATTTTGATTTGATGACCTTCATTGATTTGGTCTTGCATAGTCCTTTTTAATTCCTCAAAAATGTGAGGTTGTCCGTTCTCCAATGGAGTTAGGATTGATTGTTTGTTGTAATTGTAAACCATAATTATAAAGTTGTTTATTATAAATATGTCGGTTTTGAGGAAAAATCACTTTTTATCAAAAAATATTTTGGAAGCCCACTTTTAAAAAATAAAAAAGGCAGCAAAGTTAGGGCGGCACGCACAAGCCCACGCTGATAAAAAACCAAAAGACTACGGCATAAACACAAGGCCAACGCACAAGGCTATCATTTATTCCGTTTCCTTTTGGTTTTTTGCCCTTGCCGCCCTGTCAAATGGCTTTCTTTTTTCTTTTTTTTTCCGGTTTTTTTTCTGTTTTCTTTTAAAAATGTGTGCGAAGCGTAGCGGAGCAAAATTTTAAATCCCTACGTGTATGGAGTCAGCAAAAATTCAAACGTACAGCCTCAAAAATGAAGTTTCTCAGCACTCATTTTTCATTCTCTGTAAAGGCTTAAATAGTGGTAAGCCTCTGGAGCAACCAACCGCCAACTGTTTTGTAATGTCATGTGAAAGCGAAGAAGAGATGAAGCGTTACTATTGGCTTTGTTTCGGTTTATGGCAGTCTAAAGCCTTTCACCCTCACTTGTGCGGTTCAGTCATTCCATTTTTACGCATCAATGATTTTAGAAAGATTTTTGCAGAGGCAGCAGCCCAGGCAATCGGCAACGAACCAAAGGAGCAAAAAATGGTTTCCGACCTTCAAAAGTTGCAGCAGCTTGAAAAGCTATACAAGCAAAACTTGCTTCTTATAGCTGATGCAAAAAGGGCAGTGTTTTACAAGTTCATGCGGAGGCGTTAATCGCTTCCGCCTGTTTCGCCTTTATCCCGACCATGAAGCAAGGATGAAGGCAAGATGATTCGCCTCTTAGCGTAAAATATTGGCAGCTATGCCAACAAAAAAGCCCCGGATGAACCGAGGCTTTTTCAATGGAGCAGATAATTCAATCCTTAGAAAATCTCCTGAATCTTCAACGCATTACCTGAGTTGAACAGGTAATAGTTGGAACCAACTTGCTGATAGAACTCGATTCCGATACACTGCAACACACTTGCATCTGCCGTAAGGGTTGGAGAACCCGGCAGGGTAGCAGTTACAACAGTTGACGTTGCAACAGGTGAGAACAAATCAATGTAGCCGGAATACTGAACGTCTGAAAGTTCATTATTGGCTGCGTCAATCGGTTCGTAAACTCCAGTAGTGTCATTGTACTCAAAATCCGATACACAAGCCAGAGCATGGATTAAGCGAAAATGTGTTGCACCAGCAGGAGCATTCACCAAGTTTGCAGGGTTAAAAGCAGGAACGGTTAAAGTACCACTGTCACGACCTGGAGTGTGGGACAGAGTAAACGGAGCAACAAACACACCTTCCAAGCTCACGTTTTTGTCAAACGCAAATCCGTTCAGGTACTGGCTTTGCTGCGAAATCAGAATTGCACGGTAACCCCTTGCTTCAGTCTGATCTTCCAGATTGATTTTTTTCATTATCGCAGTTAGGCGACCTGTCATTTGAGGGTCACTCATTTGCTTAATGATTTGAGAGAGGGCAACCCAAACAGATTTACCGGCTGTTGCACAGCCTCCGAACTCGTTCATGTTTTCACGAGTACGTTCAAATTCGGGAGCAGTTAAGATTTGGTCACCATTGGGACCGCCTACAAGTCCTGCAAAGTCGCCTTGCAGTCCTTTGATTTTGAAATGTCGTACACCGCCCATTGTGCCGGAGTAACGAACGAGACCAGTTTGTCTTGCCATTTTGCTATTTTTTTAAGAGTTTGAAAATTCAAATATCTTTAGCAAATTTACATTCTATTACATTGATTTACAGCAGTTTACGCAGTAAAAAATGGTGCAATTCAAAGCATACGGACAAGCAATAATCAAAACACACCTCAAAATCACTAAAGTGGTTGATGGGGATGGCTTGTTTGTAGTGAACCCTTTCAACAAACAGGAAGAAGAAATTCGTTTCCTGGGCATTGATGCACCTGAAATAAGAAGGTCTAAAAAGCTGCAACAGGATGAAAGAGAAACACACTTACCCGGCCAACTTCTCTTATTGTTGGGTAAACAATCAAAGGATTTTCTGAACTCCATTGCACCAGTTGGAACGTCTGTAACTATTCAACTGGAAAAGCCTCATAGCATTGATTCTTTTGGCCGTACACTGGCTTATGTGTTTCTTCCTGATGGTACTTGCTTAAATGAATTGATGATTAAGGAGGGCTTTGCAAAGCCTTACAGCAGGTATTATTGTGAAGCGTTAGCAGATTTTCAGCAAATCAATATATTTGCAAAGTCGAATCGAAAAGGACTGTACCAAACAGTCAACGACTTTTAATCAGAAGCACTATTTTGTTACAAGTTTTCCCTTGTTTCACTCAACTTTGTTGCCTATTTGTTGCCCAATCGGCTGAAAGCCTTGATACACAAGGGTACTATACTTTTTGTATTGAATTATTTAGAAAGTAAGATTGAGGTTAAAACCAAATCTGCTAGTTGATGGCGACTGAATATCGCTTCCAGACTGCTGAGTAAACTGATCAGGATCCACATCCTTCAAATCCTGATTGAAGAATAAGAACACGTTTCTTGCTACCAAAGAAACATTCGCCCCTTTAATAAATGAAATCTTACTCAAAGCCTTTGCTGGGAAATTATAAGTTAATGTTACTTCACGAAGCTTAGTAAAGGTTTTATCCATATACATCAATTCTGTATTGGTACCATTTGCAACACGGCTTAAATACTGCTGAACAGTTGTTGTTTTTGTATTTGGCACTACTGTCAATTTATCAAAGTTCAAAATCTCACCGGTCACCGGATCAATTTGAATCTGTCCACCAGTTAGTGTTATACCTCTACCAACAAAAGTTCCTCCCTTTACATCATTTTCACGATGTACACCAAAATCACCACTCACAGTATAAGCATGTCTACCGCCAGATACAGTTCTTCTTCTGATTTGGTTCCACAAAACACCACCTACAATACCATCAACCTGTACAGACAATCTGAAATTGCCATAGCTTAACGAGTTAGTAAGACCCCATGTAAACTTTGGATCTGCGTTACCCATGTATCTTCTAGCATTAGGACCACCGGTAGCATCACTAAAACGCATCAATAATCCATCAGTACCATGCACATACTCACCTTTTGGTGTTCTAACGAAACCTGGCACATACACTCCATCAACACGATCACCATTTTTAATCCAAATACTTGGATTAGGATTGTTAATCCATACACGCTTGAAAGAACCAACTGTACCCAACACTTCCCAATTAAACTTTCTCGTTTTAACTGGTGTTCCGCTCACCACTAATTCAAAACCTGTATTCTTATAGCTACCTTGGTTAACATTAAATGATGTAAATCCTGTTGATGATGAAATAGACTTACGCACTAACAATTCTGAAACACTTCTATAGTATGTGAAATCAAAGCCAAGACGATTTTTTAACACTTTCACCTCTGCACCCAATTCCATTGTTTTCCTGTTATCAGCAATGATATTAGGATCATTCAAGACATCTGTAAAAGCAGCACCCAGAGCATTGTTATAACCATTAGAGAGTGAATAAGTAGCTGGGCCAAATTCATATGCTGTCATACCGTAAGGAGATTGATAATTGTCTCCGTAGCCCAAAGGATTTCCTACACCCGGACCCCAAGGACCAACAGTTGAAAAAGTTCTGGGGTTTCTACCAGTAGCATATGAGCCTTTTACTTTTGCGAAAGATATCGGGCGTGGCATCTGTACATAATCAGAGATAACTGAACTACCACCAATAGAATAATAAGTATAAGCATTATTAGCAATTGGCAGATTTGAGTGCTTATCAACACGACCTGTTGTAGAAATTGTAGCATACTTTCCAAGACCAAAGTCGAAAGAATAATATCCACTCAGAATCAATTGTTGAGCCTGCCAGTTTGCAGTTAATGGTCTGTTTAAAGTATTAGAAAGGCTATAGACACCTGGAACAGTTAAATAATCAGTACTAGCCCAAGTACTATTAAATCTTGAGTTTGCAGCATTACCACCCACCATGGCATCAAGTTGCAGGAAATTCGATATACGATTATTGTACTTTACCTGCACCTCGTTATTACTTTCAAAGAATTGTCTGTTGTCTTCTCTGTAATCACCTTTACGATCATCTCTTCCATAAGAACCAGCACTATAAGGCATCTTTTCTGTACGTAATAAACCATACGTGCTAATGCCAGGACGAAACATCAGCTCAAAATGAGGTGCGAACTTGTAGTTTAAAGCTATATAACCATAAATATCATTCTTGTAGTGGCCACGCAGCCACTCATATACCATGAAATATGGGTTATTGTAACGCTGATACTCTGCATATTTCTGTTGAATACCAACTTTACCAGGTTGCCAGTAGTCACGCATCTGTCTAACATCCCAGTCACTTCCAGCCCAGATTGACATGTTATAGATCAAACTATTAGGACCATAGTTTACATCTGGGAAATTTTTCGAATACTGTCTGCTATAGTTAATATTAGCACTCAGTTTTACTTTAGGAGAGAACTGGAAACCTGCTGCCATATTGAAATTCGTAATGTTCAGATCCATGTTAGGGATAATGGCTTTCTGATAAGAATGACCCAAACCAAAACGTAGATCGTATTTCTCATTTGATGAGGAAACAGCAATGTGGTTGTTTGACAGAAGGCCGGTTTGCAAAAAATTCTGCAGATTGTCTTTACCACGTGCTATCCACGGTGTAGGTATAATGTTACCTGTGTACGTAGATCCATCAGGGAAAGTGGTTGTATAAGTTCTGGTTGGATCAACAGTGCCATCATATTGAGGCAGTGGTTGACCATTGAACTTTGGGCCCCAGATATCATAATCGTTATCATTTACACCGCCGCCGAGACCATTTCTGAAAGCATATTTACCATTTGAACCTGGACCATACTCGTGCTGTAATTTGGGCATAGCTAAAAACCCTGCCTCAAACATGGTACTGCTATTGAATTCTACAGAATATCCACGCTTGTCTTTTGTTCCTTTTTTGGTATTAATAATGATTACACCATCACGACCATTAGAACCATATAATGAAGCCGCTGTCTGACCTTTAAGGAATGAATAACTCTCAATATCATCAGGAGATATATTCCAAGTATCAGTTTTGATGGGTACACCATCAACCACAAACAGGATATTACCTTCACCTCTAAAATTGATAGAAGGCTGGCGAAGCATTTCGCTATTCACGTTTACAACGAGTCCTGCCACCTTTCCCTTAAGGCTATTAATTGGATTTGGCTCACGTGCTTTCACCAAATCTGCAGTCTTAACCTCTTGAATAGCATAACTGATCTTTTTAGCTTCTTTTTTGATACCAAGTGCTGTTACTACAACTTCAGACAGGTCTGTTGAACTTCTTTGCAACTGAATAAGCTGACCGTTAGCAGCATTTGATACATACTCACTATAGCCCACATAAGAAACAACTATCTGATCTTTATCATCGGCTTCAATTTTATAAAAGCCGTCATTACCTGTTAATACTTTAACGCCAGTCTTCTTGTTGATGACTACTGCACCTGAAACTGGTTGAGCATTGTCACCTGTAACCCTCCCTGTAATAATTTTTTGCGCATTAACATTTCCGGGCAAAATCATTGATGCTCCTATTAGCAAGGTCACAATGATTGCATGTAGCGTTTTGGTTGCCATAAGCTTGCTTTGATTTTAGGCCGCTAAAGTCAAAGCCTTATGTGAAGCAATTGTTGTTGGATAGTTAAAGAATTATCATTCTAATATGAAATAACTATAAAGCAGAGAATGATAATAATTAGTTTAAGTTCAATTCATTTAATCAGAAAAGAATTGCGCGCGTGCACGCGCGTGTGATTTTTTCTGTAATTAAGTGTTACGGTTATATTATCAGATGTTTAAATAAACGTCATTTGCAAGAGAATCGTATTAGGTTCATAGATAAAAGCAATGATTCAACCCGTATCAAGATCTTCAGAAACAAAAAAAATCTTCAAATAAAGACTCTTCTGTAGGGGAAGTCCCTAACATTTCTAACACTATTTTTCGTAAAGCAACTAAATAAAGAGCCTGACCCTTGAACCAACAATTCCAATTTTGACTTGCCGCGGAAAGAATTGTTACATCATAAGCATACTAATTTTTATAACGCTTAAGCGTCTTAGATTTCTGCAAAACTTCGGATAATTTGTAAAAGGTTCGACCACCCATTTGATGTCTTTCTATAAGCCCTTGGTCAGCCCATTTAGTTAGGGTAGTTTTAGAAAGCTTTGGGACAAATCGCTTACATACTTCTGCAGGAGAAAGAAGCTGCTCTGGCTCTTTCTCCAAAGCAGCTTTTATCTCCTCCTGAATGATAGGACGGAGCGCCCGCACCAATAGAGCAGTGAACTCCTCTGCTGTAAAGCCAGATAGTATGATCTGCGGGTTCTTCACTTCTGAAATCTTTTCCTCTCTCTATACTCTTCATATTTTTTGTAGGCCAATACAGCTACTAATCCAAAAATCCCACCAATGATTAAGTTTCTAAAAGTCTTTGAATATGACTTACTACCACTCGACGGTGGCATTGGCGGAATATTTGGCATTGTCTGTTGTACAATAGGTGTTATCTGTACAGGTGCTGGCGCTGGGGGCGGCGGCGGCAAAGGCATCTTAGGTGCTGACTTCAATGCGTGTAAGTAATCTGCTCTTGATGACAGGACAGTTTTCAAAATTTCCATATAACTATTTTTTCGTTATCAAAAAGTGTGTACCCGTAGTTGATTAAAATTTTAACAGGTATGCCATCAATCTCCTTTATTTCGGAATAGATTGACCAGTGAAATTCAGAATCCAACAATACTTGCGCGGAAAAAGGATTCTTCCCATATTTATTAAAGGCATTCTTCAACCGAACTTCATTTTCAAGAAGTGCAATTTTATTCCGATTAAACTCAGCACGATTGCGCTCACGTTCTAGCTTGGCTGCATAAGCGCAGTCATCGCTACAATAAAATGTTGACCTTCTGAATGGGGGGATTTGCAACCCGCATTGGAAACATGTATACATATGCTCTATTTACTGAGCAAAGCTAACTGTCACAAGAGCCGAAACCTAATACAGATAAGGGTTTTAAGAATATTTGCGTACGACTTTAAAATTCTCGTACGCGTTGTTATTTTTAAAAATAATATTGACAAATTCAACAACACAATTCATGAAGGCATATACCTCTTAAACTTCAATTCAGAGTAGTTATCATACTTTTTTAAATTTGAAATGATGTTGTCAAGTTTTTGCTTTGATACCAAAGCATCTTCATATTGCTTTATATAATTAGCAAAGAATAAAACAAGCCAAGACTTTGGCCACTTGCCTTTGCCATTTGATTTCCAGAATATATTAATTCCAAAATCTAATAACCTCTTAGGAACTTGAGGTGTATTCCTTAAGGAAATTTTATTTGGTAGCGGTACAGTCGGAATTCTAAGGCCATGTTCAAAGATCACATCAAATTCCTCTTTAGTTATGAGAGACTCGCCAATCACTGATTTATACTCATATAGAAAAGAGAAATATTTTAATATCTCATCATCATTCCAAATAGTTGGAATCACATAACCTGGCTTACATAATCTTTTGAATTTCCATTCATCTATTTGCTCTATTCCTTCATAGTTCGTTTTTCTAGAAAGATCATCATCAGCTGATTTAACTTCATCAGAAATAAATGAATTGAGCCCATCGCTTACTTCAGGCAGTTGCCAGCAATTGTCGGCAGTTGCCGGCAAATTCTTCAAGAAATTATCAAACTCATCTTTGTTTCCATAGAAATTATCATAGAGCTGAAAATCATAGAATTTTGCTAATTGAGTCTTGTTAGAGTTTTGTATCTCTTCAAGCTTTAATTGAAAAAACAATCCAAAAACTTCATCACCTACATCCTCCCTTTTGATGTAGTGAGTTTCATTCAAATCATAGAAATCACCCTGATACTCAAAAAAGTCTGGGACAGTCTTTTCAACTTCCTTGACACTCTCTTGAAGATATCTTTGATAATAATCGTCATCGGCCTGTGCCAGAGTTAAAAATGGCTTGTGCGGAATTTCCAAATAAGAGCTGATGGCATATTCATACACCTGCTTGGCTGTTGCCGGCATTTGCCTCCCTGATAGCACCTGATCGTTAAAGTAGGCAATGATTGAGGATAATTCGATATGAAAATCTATAAACATAGACTTCAATTTATAAAAATGAAGTTATTTTAGTTCTATAAAGCTGCAAGTTTATTGAACTAAACATGCTTCTTTACGAATCTGTTGTTCTCTAAAACAACAGATTATAAATTCAAATACACTATTTGTTGTGTTTTAAAACAACATTTTATTATACCCCTTGAACTATTTTCTTATTATAGCTGAAGTTGAAGGTAGCAATGTTGAAAATGTGCAACAACTATGACCAGAATATAAGGATGTATGAGAAGATGATTTGTATAAATTAATATAGCACCTAACCCTTCTTGAATTTCGCTATCATCTAAAGACGCATGCATTAATTATTTTTTTATTAAGGGTTAGGACATATGCTCCATATCTGACCAATAGCGGCTGTATAAATTGTCAGTTTGTAACAAAGTTTTGTGATCGCCATAATGCTTAACAGCTCCTCCTTCGACCACATAAATGATATCACAAAAATTCTTCAATACGTGTAATCTGTGCGTAATAAATACAATGCCCATTTGATATCTTAGGCTTTGTAAAAGTTTTAATACGAACTGTTCAGAAACCCTATCCATTGCAGCTGTAGCTTCATCCAGAATCAATAATTGAGGACGATGGTACAAAGCCCTTGCCAGAGCAATCATTTGCATTTGGCCTCCGGAAAGATTAATCCCTTCTTCTCCAACCAAAGTCATAAAAGATTGAGGAAGACTGTTGATAAATGGCGAAAAGCCATACTCATCCAAAAAAGTTAATACATCTTGCATCTTGTTAGCGGCATCATCAAAGGCAATATTCTCTATAACAGTACCATTAAAAATGTATACATGCTGAGGTACTAAAGCGACAAGGCCTCGCCAATCACTTGCATCTACTTGGCTTAGTTGATGTGCCTTATTGATAACAATATTTCCATTCTCTGGGGTGTAATGCTGCATTAAAAGCTGTACCAGTGTACTCTTACCAGAACCATTCTCACCCATTAATGCAATAATCTCCCCCTTTTGTACACTAAATGAAAGGTTCTGAAGTATTTGTCCTCTACCAGGATATCTAAATGCTACCTTCTGTACATCAAGACGGATAAAGTCAGTAAGGTGATCTGTGCCAAGTTTATCAGGCTCAATTCCTGCGAACTCAAACATTCTATTGAATGCTATTTTAGCCTCATTAATCGGGATGCTTAGTAACGCCAGATTAGCAACTGCAGGCAATAAAGAACCAACCATACCTATGATCGCTATTAACTCCCCAGCTTTTAAAGCCCCATTTAATATTTGTTGGCTTAAAATTGCTAATAGCGAGCATAATAGTATTGCTGCAAATGTATTGGCCGAAAAAGATAACCGCACCTGAATTTGCCCGAGTTGAAAAATGGCATTTTGATAACTACCGTATATAGAGGTATTCTGTTCGCTATATAGCTTTTCCTTACAGTGGTTTTTTATTGCTTCTACACCTTGTAAAGAAGATATATAATTACTCTCCGCCAAAGCATAACCGGCCATCGTTTTTCGCTGTGCTTCAGTTATCTTCTTATTTTTCAGATAGATGATTAAAAAGAAAATAGGTAAACAGCATACTGTAATGTAACCGCTAATTCGTGAATAACTGAATATAAACACCAGTGTTACTAAAACAACAATGGTATCTAACAGCGTGTTTCCTGCTAATTGGCTAATGACGCGTTGAATACGCGTAGTATCATTTAAGCGAGCAGTTAGCTCACCAATCTTTCTTGTATCGAAGAATGTTTTAGGTAAGAAAAGTAGACGTGAGAAAAAATGCTCTACAATACGAAGGTTAAACTCCTTAGATTGCATAAGCAATAATTGTGCGCGTACTAAACCGAGGGTTTCTTTGGCTACCAACAACAAAAAAACCAAGATAACACCTGTAAACAATTTCGTATGCTGTTTTTCAGGAATAAATTCATCAATTAACTTCTGGGAGAAAATTGCCATAGTTAACCCTAAAGCCGCAATGACGATTCCTAAGAGTGCAGCAATAGACAGCAGACTAATGTCTTTTTTTACAAGATCTTTAATCCAAAGCCGTTTTCTTGCAGCAATAGAAGATTTTAGTTGAAAATGATCATTGGGTGTTAAGATCAAACATGCCTTTGATTGCCATATTTTATCGAGTTCTTCAGCTGTTAGATGAACAATACCTTTTGCAGGATCTCCTATAACCAAAAGCTTCCTGCCTTTCTGATTTTTTTTACCAAAATAAACCACGTAATGCTGCAGGTGATTATCTAAAACAACATGTAAAATACATGGTAATGGATGTGCCAGTAATGCATCCATATCAGCTTCGCAACCCTCTGCATTAAAACCACAAGCGTTGGCAGCCTGATATAAGCCGAGTAGCGAAGTGCCAGTTTTATTGGTGCCACTTAGGCGTCGAAGATTCTCTAATGTCTCATTTCCACCGTAATATTGTATTATTGTAAGTAAACAGCAGATACCACAATCATATTTTGATTGTTGCTGAAAAACATTCAACTTTTTTTTACTCACTAACCTATTATTTTAATATTTTATTATTTATTAGTGAGTTCAAGTTTTTATCACTAAAGAGAAGCTTTCCATTTTTATCAAAAATTTGATAATAGGGTGTATATAAAATTTTATGCTTGCTTGAGTAATAGAAATTAGAATCCAAAAACAATGAATATGGCCTTTTAAAATTTGAAAGAAAGGTCAATGATTCATTCTTATCACCAGCCGAAATAAAAACTAGGTTATAGTCAGATAGTTTCGATATATTTTGATTGATATCAAGAATGCCCACACGACACGCATCACAACTAGGACTAAAATAAAAAACAAAATAGGGCTTGGCTGCAACCTCTAATTTAATTGGTTGCGCTTCAATTTCTATAAGCTCAGAAGCAGAAAATAAATGAATTTCATTTTTGATATCCTCTTTTTGACTAAAGTAAATCTGAATCGAAAAAAACAAAATTCCAAATGCAAAGAGAATAGGTAAAATATATTTTCTCATACCTTCATAAAAGTTACTTGTAAATAAGTTATAAGTACAATCCAAAAGAAAAAAGGAATGATATAATATTTAAGTAGAAATGCTTTGATTATAGTTTTACTACAATGCTTGATAAGAAATAAATAAATCACTATGATATAAAGAAGTTCAAATAAATTAAATGTTTCAAAAGCATAAGCAAAGTACCAAGGCAACTTTAAATTTTCATGAATCCAGAATAAAGATAGCAAGTTGAAATGTCTTAACTCTATGTAAGAATAATTTTTTTAAAAAAACAAAAGCCATATGAATTCAAGAAAATACTGAATTATAAAAATGTATGAAGAGAACACAATAATTGTGAACAGTGTTTTGCTATCAAAACTAATTTCTGAAATTAACCCACCTATTCTAAATAAAAGAAATGTAATAACTATAGTAACAAGCTGGCTTAATAATATCATTAATAGCCCCCAATATGTAGAATAGTTTATAACTCCACTAATAAAATCAATGTGAATAGTGGCACTAGCATTTGCAAATGCTACTTGCGATAATAAAAATATTATGCATATAATAATAAATTGACTTAAGAACAGAATAAAAAGACTAGGTCTCCTATTATATAAACTCTTTATACTCATTTAAGTACACTTATGTTAATCATTCAAAACAACTGCTTCTATATAAAGCGATAAATTTGGAGTATTTCCTTTTTGGAGTCGTTTAAACCCTTCTGAATTAGCAAACAGCTTTTTAATATCAGCCTCTCGCCATTCTTGCTTGTTGAATCTTTCAAAAGTTTTAAAACCCTGATCAGATTTCTCAAAACCGATTCGTAAGTCATTAACCTCTTTGCCAACAATATCACCTGAGTATCTACTAAAGTTGCCCAAATATTCGACTCCTATAAAAACACCAGCTTGATAAAATGGGGCTTGTAATTTTTTAATTTTTACAGCAATATTATGATCTCCAGGATCTGTAACTATGATAAACACATTGCTATCCAATAGCTCTTTTGCTGGTCTAAAAAAGCTGTCGGGTTCATATATGTGCACACGTATCGCAGCAGGTTGGTTCCCCGACTTTCTAATTTTGAAGCTAATCTTTTCAATAAAAAGCCTTGCTCCATTTTGAGGATTGGGAACAAAGGTCGCATATTCAAAACCTGAACTTCTCGAAATATGAATAGATGATCGTAACCGCTTATCACCTAATTTAATACTTTTATAATTAAAATTTTGAGAATAAACGACTACCTCTTCTAATTCTCTAATATCAGAAATTAAAGAAATTGAATCAAGTGTATTAATATCAATAGGAACAAACTTAATTGTTTTGTATCCAATACAACTTATAGATATTGTATCAGATACATTTAAATCAATTTTAAAATTGCCAGTTTCATTACTGTATACGCCATTTTTTTTAACTAAATTAAATATCGAAGCAAATGAAATTGGTTTTCTAGTTTCCCGATCAATTATTATTGCTGAATAACTTTTTGATTGACCAATTAAATTATTGAAACTAAATAGTGTTAAAATTGAAAGAAATAGTAATAGCTTCATAAAGTAATATTAATTGGTATCCGTTGTTAAATAGAGCAACGGATACCAAAATGCTGATTAAAAAACTACAGGCGGACAATCTCCTTGAATGTAATCGTATTGATAGTCAACTTTAATCCAAAAAGCAGAATACGAACGAACACAAGATTGATGTCCTGTAGCATCACAGGGTCCACAACTCCATTCGCTCCAACCCCAAAATTTTCCGCCTTCGGTTCTTTCCATTTGATTGAAATCCATTTTTTTCATTTGAATTAAGTTTTCATATTACTCCCCCCCTTTCTTACACCACGGGTGATTGTTCAGCGGTTTTTTTACTTGCTTATACTGCAAGGCTCCAGTTTTGCTTTTTAGCTCGGCTGTGAAACTACCCGAAATAGATTCGCTCTCTATTAACGTCCATTTTTTGGTTAGACAAATGGGAATTATGGATTACCATTTTATAATAATTATAACATCATGGTTGAATTACTCTAGCCACAGATATTACATTTATTTGAACCAAAATAGTAATTGAGGCAATAGGTAGAATGAAGAAATAAACGGATTATACCCCGTTAATCAACGGTTTTTTAGGTGAAAAACACCCCCCTTTAAAACCGGGAAATTTCCCCCTTGTCTATAATCTCTTTTTTTATTATGCGTATGATTCTAATGATTTCCTTAGTATCGTATAGTTCTCTTCATCAAAACAAACAAACACTACCCTTGATGGTTTTTTAACTTGGTTACCGAATTTCATAACCGCATCAACAGCAATTGTTGCCGCCTGATCTTTAGGAAATCCATAGACTCCAGTACTGATATTGGGGAATGATATAGAATCACAATTATGCTCCACTGCAAGCTTCAAGGAATTCTCGTAACACTCCGCAAGCTTTTGATGCTCTTCTCTCTGACCATCTCTCCAAACTGGACCAACAGTATGTATTACATATTTTGCCGGCAGATTACCAGCTTCGGTTATCACAGCTTCACCAACCTTACAAATCCCATTCTCTGCCACTATCTTCTTACAGGCTTCCAAAATTGCTGCCCCCCCAGCTTTATGTATCGCACCATCCACTCCTCCTCCACCTTTTAAAAAGCAGTTTGCAGCGTTAACAATGGCATCACAAGTAATTTTTGTAATGTCTCCCATCACTACTTCAATAGAAACACCCATATACAAGAAATTTAGTCTGATTAAAACAAAGTCTTCGGCGTTCCATCATCATTACCAAGCGGCGGTAAACCCTGCCATGCGTAGGGACTCATCTTATCTGCTCCATCCGGTCTTTCCTTCGTGGTGCGGATGGTGAAAACAGGCCATGCTGCTAATTCCTCCGAAGGAATCTCGTAATTCACCATCTCCAAAATTTGCTCATCAGATAAATCCGGCTTAATCCAGTTTAAAGCATCCTCAGGCTGCATAAAAACAGGCATCCTGTGCTTATTAGGCCCGTGATTATGTATTTGCTGCATTAAGGTGTTTGCGGGTCGTGTAACGACTGTAAATGTGCCCTTCAATTCTCCTGTCTCTGCATCCGGTATCGGAGAGTAATTATAAAATCCCGGTAAAAAAACTTGCCGGCGGTTTGCGAGCTTAATGAAGTACGGCACTTTATTCTTCCATCCCTTGATTTCCCGGTGTTCAAAGATTCCATCAACAGCAATTAAGCACCGCTGTTTTCTTATCCGGTACCACACCGACTTCTTATCCAATATCTTTTCGCTGCGGGCATTTGCCATCTGTATCCGGTATTCTTTGATCTTTTCCGGTGTATTCATATAATCGGCAATAAGACCCCATTCGAATTGTACTAATCTTGGTTCCTCCGGTGTCCCGATGATAACAAGGCATTTTCGGTTACTCATCGAAAGCACATGACTGGTTACTGAAAGGTCTATAGATAGCTGTCCATCGAGTTTGATGTTGGGAAGAATATCACTAATGAATTCTACCGTATTTGCCGAGAAGGAAATGTCGTGACACATGCTAGCAATTGTCTATTTCATCAAAAGTTACCTGAATTTTCCTTCCCTGAAAGGACAAGGTGCAAAAAAGCTTCCCAAATTTTAGGTAAAAGTCCACATGGAGGGTCTGTCCTTTTTTCGGTTGCCAGTCCGTATTTCGGTACATCCAGCGATTGATTTTTTCCTTCACATTCTTTGTGATGATCTTTTTGTAGTCATCCCGGAAGTAAGCTGAAAATATTTTGTACCCTGCTGGCTGATTTGCAGCAATTTTTAACCGATTTAGGTCTTCCTCTTTTTGTATGTCGTAGATGTGTCGAAACGGATCGTGCAAGACGGCCTGAAAATGTGCTTTTGCATGGTCTTCTTCATTGTAATGAGTAAAAATTAGTGCCTTCACATCATGGTGAAAATGATCGAATCCTGCAGGCCAGGCGTTACGAACAAAAAACCTGCAACCACGCTCGATGGATTTCTCTAAAACGTCCATTGAAAATGGAAAAACAGGATTGTATGAGCCACCTTTTTGTATCACAATTCAAACGTTGAATTTCCTATTTTTTTGAAAACTTCTACAGGAATATGGATCATGAAAAAAATTCCCGCAATTCCATCTGCCATTTCATATAATTCATCGTCGTTTTTTGAAAAAATCATCTTGTCATTCCTTTCCAAAAAGGACAATAAAGGAGATTCCTTAAGGAGTGGAAAAATATGATACGATTCATCGGTGATTTCCTTGGAATAATGTCCATACGCCCAAAAAAAGCTATAGCCTTTTTCCATTAATTCGTGCAGGTAGAATCTATTGAACTCCACCGACACACATCCGTTAAATTGTATCATCCTACCCATTTAAAATCAGTTGCTTTTGTCGTGTATGCTGGTGACAATCTTTCCTGCCGAAGCTTCCATGCTCTTTCCAACCCCTGCGAACCAAAAATTACCGTGTTTTTTCCATAGGCTGCATTGATATTATCGACTCGCTGCATCAACTCATTTTTCGTTGCATCGGTTGAATCGAAAAAAAGGTTGGTTTGTGTGGTATTTTCTGGAACCAAGTCCATGACCATCACACCTGCTTTTTTGAAAAAATAACCTTCTCGGTAAATCATCTTCAATCCCCGAAGCGCAGCACCGATAATTTGGTCTGCCCGATTGGAAGCAAATGGTAAAATCAGCCGTATTCCCGTACTTAATTGTCGATCCTGTAAACGGTGCGCGTTGGTTTGTAAAAAAACGTAGAGAGATTCGGCAGCACTATGCTGTCTGCGCAGTTTTTCGGAGCATGAAAAAGCATGATTTGCTACTGCTTCGCGGATGTTTTTTTCGTCATTCAATAATTTACCAAAAGAACGTGCTGTACAGATCGCTTTTTTTACCATTCTCGGTGGCAACCATTCGATAGCTGGGATACCCTTCAATTCCATCCATAACCGCTCTCCTACTACCGTCATGTTTTTTTTGACCCATGTCTTAGGAAGTTTGGTAAAATCGTATGCTGTTTTAATGCCAATTTGCTCTAATTTTTTACGATGCATCGAGCCAACACCCCAAACATCCCCGATAGCCGTATTTTTCAATAAATCGTCGATAGCATCTTCCGAAAAAAGACAATGGACACCGATCGAATTCCTTTCTTTTTTTGCATAACGATTGGCCATTTTTGCCAGTGTCTTCGTAGGAGCGACACCAATGGAAATAGGAATGCCCACCCACAGCCTAACACGTTCCTTTATTTTCCTGCAAATTCCTTCGATTTTCGATACTGGAATGTATTGAAAGTCTGCAAAAGCTTCATCGATTGAATACACTTCCAAATCAGGTACCATTTCCCGAATCACCGTCATCACCCGCATGGACAAATCACCGTACAATGGATAGTTGGAAGAAAAAACAGCCACTTCCTCTTTTTCCAGCATTTTTTCTATCATGAATGCGGGAGTGCCCATCTGAATACCGACAGATTTTGCTTCGTTGCTTCGAGCAATCACGCAGCCATCGTTATTCGATAACACCACCACGGGCTTTTTTTCCAATGCTGGTTCAAATAATCGTTCGCAGGATGCATAAAAATTATTGCAGTCAATGAGGGCTATCATTCATGCAAAATACTAAATTATTTAGTAATTTTATAGGACATTTGTTCTCCCCCAATGAAACATAACCACCAGTAATAGTGGTTATAATTACTATCTCTACAATTTCCTGTAGCAGCCATCTACATTAAGACACTGCATTTGCAAAACTTTAAACCTTCTTCCTTACACAAAGTCATAAAAGGCCCAATATTTATTAAGTAAATAGAAGTTAGCAGCTTTAATTTACATTTGATAAAATATTGCTGCGTACAAATCTGCTCCAAACTACCACTCGCGGACACGCAGTTTATAATGCCAAAGTTGTTATCGCAGCCACGATAAGCGTGGGGTGATACTTTAATTGGCATACGCTGTGGTAGGCGTTGGAGCAGTTTTAGTAAAGCTCCACGCGGTTTTTTATGAACTATTTGTCTAGGAGCTTGACAAATACTCCAAACTACCACAAAATGAAAAGGAAACTACATTTCCTAAATCTGCTATTTATTGGCAGTGCTTTTCTACTATCAAGCTGCACGAAAGAAGGTCCTGCCGGACCAGCAGGGCCAGCAGGTGCAACCGGACCTCAAGGACCAGCAGGTGTAGGTACAATTAAGACAAGAGACATTGTTATTCCTGCATCTTCATGGTCATGGTCAACAGCAGCCACTCTTTATCTGGCAACAGTAAACAATCCCGATATTACCACAGATGTCGTTACAAAAGGATCTGTTACAGCCTATCTAAAAACAGGTAATCTTTGGGACAAGCTTCCCCTTGTTCAGTTTTCTTCCACAGGAAGGGTATACAATTACAGATTCCTTTGGTCTCAAGGACAAATGATTTTTACTCAAGGATTCAATGATGGTAACAGAAGCTTTACTATATCTCAGGATACAGTAAGAGTAGTATCGATTTACTAGTCAATTTCAAAAAAACATTTTCAATTCAACTACTTATGAAAAAGTTATTTCTATATACAACAAGTATAGTGGTCTCTTCAATTGTCCTAATGGGATGTGCTACATTATTCGGGAAAAGCTCTTATCCTGTATCAGTAAATAGTAACCCATCTGGAGCTACAATTAGTATCACAGATAAAAAAGGTAAAGAAGTATACAGAGGCGCATCTCCAGCCACTGTTAGCTTAAAATCAGGAGCGGGGTTTTTCTCTCGTGCCGAATATCAAGTTAAAATTTCTGCTAAGGGTTTCGCAGAACAAATAGTACCAATAAACTTTAAGTTAAATGGATGGTACTTTGGTAACTTGTTTCTTGGGGGAGTTTTAGGTATGTTAATAGTAGACCCTGCTACAGGTGCTATGTGGAAATTAGAAACACCTCCAGTCAATGTAACACTCAAAAGTAGCAATGCACAATTATCTCATTCTCTAAAGATTATTGACATTAACACAATTTCTATTGACGAAAGAAAAAGTCTTGTAAGATTGAAATAAGATTAATCAAAGAGGGCCATCATAATACGGCCCTCTTTGGATTATCTTAAATTGGGATATTGCCTTTCATGATGCTGCCATGCGATAACAAATCTTTTAAACTCATTAATTTCTTCTCCCGAATATTCTATTGTAGTAAAAATCAGCTTCTCTCCATTTTCATCAAAAATCACTAACCCTAGATCTGGATGCTCAAAACGGTAACGTTTATACCATTTGCGGCTTAGGCATTCAAAGATGAAATCTCCGTGTTTGAGTGATACGATTGCAGAAAGAGTGGATTCTGGATCATCGCCGGCATTTCGCTTAGTTGGGATAATTGGTGGTGGTATGGCAAGAAAGGAATTCATTTATGATAGTTCTAAATTAAGCTTATACACACTTAAGACTATTTGTAATAATTCTTGAATCTTACAAGAAACTCTGCTAGAAAATAATACACCCTACAATAAGCCAAACTGCTATTATAGATATTTTTGTCTTTTTAATCATCCTGCACGAAGATTTATTTGTTAGCAACTTTTATTCTGTTGTTTTCTCTTTTGACTTTCTCTTGTTTTACTGAAACGTCAATGCAGTAACGTAGTAGAGTGTCAATCTGTTTACCGACTTTAGAAAAACCAAAGGTTCTTGCTAAGTAGCGAAGGAGTTCATCTTCTTCAATGCTTAAGTTGTTATTTACGACTTCCTCTAAAGCTACCATTACTTCTTCGGGAGCAATGTCTTCCATATTCCGTTTTTCAATATCATTACTTCGATAGTGATCTAAAATAGTATTGTTTTTCCAATAAAAGGGTTGATGATGAGTAGTTTCAACTAAATTCATCTCTTCGATAACTCCTTCCAAGAGCTTGTCTAATCTTGCCCCTACACGACTAGTGTTCCATGCTTGCAATACTTTTTTATACAATAAGCTTTTGCTGATAGGAGCTTCTGTATCGACCAAAGATTGTATTTGCTCTTTGATAGTATTCCGGTTATGAAATTCAAAAATAGTCTCACTATTGGCAAAAGAAACAGTAGTTAAGGTAGCAGCTACATAAGGTTTTTGTTTACTTTTAAAAATAAACGGTGTAACCTCTTTGGGCATTACTTTAATTGGTTCAACTAAGGGTTCAACAGCAGGTTCGTTAATATTCTCTTCCTTGACTTCGGGCTGGGTTTGCAAATGCTTTACTTTTTCAAAAATACTATCAACAATCTTTTCGGAATTTTCATACCAGTCCATTGTCCAGATGCGATAAACATTCCAACCTAAGGCTTTAAGTACAGAGGGCATAACCATTTCTCTATCATTAGCTGTTTGAGCTTTGTAGTAATAATAGCCGTCAATTACTACACCTAAAATATATTGTTGGGGCTTGTCAGGATGAACAATACCAATATCCACTTTAAAACCTGAAGTCCCGATATTACATTTAACCTCTAATCCTTTCTCCTGTAACTTTTTGCTTATGGAAGCAGACAAATGTTGTTTGTTTAGTGTTTCCTGAACATCTTCGGGGCGAACACTCAAATGTCCTTTTTCAGCAAATTGTAAAAATGCTTTAAGGCCTGCCACGCCTTCAGCAGATGTGCGGCTTAAATCTATTTGGTCTGCATGTAGTGTTGAGAATAGGTGCATTTCATATCTTGCACGGGTTATGGCTACATTTAATCTACGCCATCCGCCATCACGGTTTAATGGACCAAAATTCATGCTCATTTTTCCTTCTTCATCAGGTGCATAGCACACGGAAAAGAGAATAATATCACGCTCATCGCCTTGGACATTCTCTAAGTTCTTTACAAACAAAGGTTCATTACTTTCATTAGCATGTTCTTCCAACCTAGGGTCGCTCATAAAGAGTTTTTGAAGCTTTTCTTCAATCAGATTTTGTTGTGTTTGACTGAATGTTACAACACCTATACTCAATTTTCGCTTTTCCGAATTGTTGTAGTGAGATTTAATATATTGAACTATTTCATCAGCCTCAAATCTGTTAGTTCGTGTTTTACCTTTATCATAAAAACCTTTGATTTGATGATACTTTACTTTTCGGTTCAAGTCATCCGATGAGGGAAAAGTAAGCAGTTTGTTTTCATAATAGTTTACGTTGCTGAAAGCAATTAAACTTTCGTGCTTGCTGCGATAGTGCCGCAATAAATATTTTGAAGGAACAGACAATGACAAACAATCATCAAGAATACTTTCTAAATCTTCTACATCCATGTTTTCTTCGTCTAACTTGATAGTACTAAAAAAGGAAGTAGGTAGCATTTGCTTTGGGTCGCCAACGATCACCGATTGTTTTGCTCTTGCTAAAGCACTTACAGCTTCGCAAGTTGGTAACTGCGAAGCCTCATCAAAGATCAAAATGTCAAAATGGTTTGTGTTTACATCAAAATACTGCGCTACTGAAATTGGGCTCATCAGCATACAAGGTGCAATACGTGGCAACAGATTAGGAATTTGGTCAAACAGCTTTCTAATACTCAATCCTCTGCCTTTATTTTTTATTGCTCTTTGTAAAATTCCAATTTCAGAACTTTGCATCGCCTCAGCAGTATTGTTTGGTAATTGTGCAGCTAATTTTACTCGTAATTCCTGAATGGTAAGATGCTGAAAGTCTTTAGCAATTTTTTTATATTGCTCAATTTTACTTTCAAATAAATCAGCATTAAATAAACTTAGAGCCTCATTTTGTGAAATAACTCGTTGTGCAATCGAAGAATGGGCGGTGTAATGAAAGTAATCTGTCAAGTTCTCAGCACTGCATAATTTATTTTCATAAGCGCTTATAAACCAATATAACTGTAAGTTTTCTCCTTGCTTACGAAGTTGCACATAATTCATCCAGTTTTTTAAATATGGAAGATGTGTTTGAATATTATGCAATTGATTTACGGTTTCAGTAATCCAATTTTCGTTCTGTTGAAACTGGACTCCAGTAAGTGTTTCGTAACTTTTGATTTCTTGGTTAAATGTTGTTGCAAGTTGAATAAAATCGACAATGGCAGTTAAACTCTTTTGCTTAATTTCAGCTAAATACTGCAAGTTTTTTCCTTGCCATATCTGAATCCATTTGCCAAGACCATTTCGATCCCAACTATTTGTTGCATTACTTAACTTCTGAATTAACTCAGCTTTACTACCGATGTCTACTAAATCAGTTTGCTCATCTTTGAACAAACTTTTTAGGGCTTGTTGTACTGATAAAAAACGATCTTGTTGCAAAAGGCGTTGCACTTCCTGCAATTGATCTTGTAGGAGGAAAAGCTCCTCTATTTCGCTGTCACTATTGAATGGAACATTTCTATAGACAGATAATTGCTTTTTGATTTTCCTAGATTGAAACCATTTCAGCAAGAACCAACTTTGTTGTGCCTTTTTCCACTGTATTTTTATCGATGAGACATCTGAGGTTAAAATATTCCGGTTGTAGTCTTTTAAAATACTGTTTAAAAGTATTTG
Source organism: Chitinophagales bacterium (assembly GCA_017303835.1). NCBI lineage: Bacteria > Pseudomonadati > Bacteroidota > Chitinophagia > Chitinophagales > Chitinophagales bacterium. Next base: position 223,626 of record JAFLBI010000002.1, on the reverse strand, counting down.
ATATTTATTATATACTTTACTCCATTCCTCATACACACTGTAGTTTTCTTTATCGGATAAATAACCAATAAGCTCTAAATGAATATCCGGTAGTTGTTGGAATACAATTATGACTTGAACATATTGTTCCCACTCAGTTTTGGCTTGTATTGGAAAAGGAAAATAAATTGAGTTTGCAAGCGATTGAGATTTAATATTAAAATCAGTCAAAAGTTTTAACAGCTTTTGAGTTTGTGCAGAAATTTCATCATTAACCGAAGCAGAGTACTGTAACAAATTCAGGGCAGTAAGCGGGTTTTCAGATGGATGAATAATCAAACTTGCAATGGATTGAAATTGCGGAAGCCAATCAGTCCATTGCTGCCAAAGATTGGTGTTTAATTGTTGCAGAATGGTTTCGGGAATAAAATTCTTTGAGAGTTTTTTATCACGGTAACTTTCTAAAGCTGTTATGCTATCATACAAACTCCATCCAAATTGTTGCTTTTGGTGTAAAACGTTTACATATTGGCTTATGGCTTTTTTAGCAGCATCTAACCGTTGTGCTTCTTGTTGAAAATCGGCTGTTCTTGCAAGTTTTCCTGTTTCAATTGATTTTGCCAATTGCGCCAACACATCCGATTTTTTAGATTTATTAGAATGGAGTTCTAATATAAAAGGTGAAAGCCCAATTTGCTCTAATCGTCTTTGAACAACATCTAATGCAGCTTTTTTAGCTGCAACAAACAAAACTTGTTTGCCACGATACAAAGCATCGGCAATGATATTGGTGATAGTTTGAGATTTACCAGTTCCAGGAGGGCCATGTAAAATAAAACTATGTCCTTGTTGTGCAGTAAGCACAGCTTCAAATTGGGAAATATCCGTCGGAATGGGCAAAACTATATTATGCGAATGAATATTGTCAAAATCGGTAACTGAATGTGGATCATGACTTTCATTGAATACTAATTTGCCTTCAACCAAACTGCGAACCATATCGCTTTTTAGCAATTCTTCCTGATGCACTACAATGTCTTTCCAAAGAATTAATTTGCTGAAAGAAAAGTTACCCAACACTAATTGCTCCACTACATCCCAACCTTTCAAATGCATAATAGCCCTTCGAAGAATGCCCATCACTTTTGCTACATCTACACCTTTGTCGTCAGTTGGTAATTGTTCTAATGACCCCAAATTCAGTTCATACTCCTGCCGAAGAAATTCAACCAATGTAATGTTTATCATTGTTTCTTCTTCACGGCTTTTCAATGTGAACTTGCTATTTACCGACCGGCGGCTTATTTCAACAGGCAATAATAGAATCGGAGAATATCGTGGTTGTTCAGGTGTTTTTCTATCAAACCATTTCAGCAAACCCACAGCCAAATACAGAGTGCTTGAGCCATTTTCTTCAATGGATTGCTTTGCATTTTTGTGAATATAAACGAGTATATTGTCTAAGTCTTGTTGATGGTAATGGGTTAGTAAACGATTATGCTTTAATTCATCGTTTGCCAACTGAAATAGTGGCGATGAATGATGGAGAGGCTGCATAAACAAATTATACCTTCTCAAAACCTCTGCATTTGGATTAGGCAATATTGAAAAACTTTTGCCATCCGATAATGTGTCCTCCAAGTGGCTGATGTCAATATCAACCAACTGTAACATATTGCGAGTGATATGTAAATTGAGCAAATTATTACGCAGCGATAAATCTAACAACTTACGTTCCCATATTTTTTGCTTCGTTTTAGGCTGCTTACCCTGTAATAGTTCGTCTTCATAAATGGTTCCAATCTCAAAATGGTTTTCCATTGCAGCCGTTTCGGTCTGTTTTATTGCATCCTCATCTAATTGAGTTACTGTTCCGTTTGTAAGCAATGGCAACGGACGTATTCGCAATGTTCTTGCTCTTTTAATATCAACCGATAGCAAAAAATCATCTTTTTGAACTAATTGAGCTTCGCCTAAATTTAGTGCATCACTGAACTTAGTATTATTACCCTTGCAAACACTTGTAGCTTCAACGGCGGCCATTTCACGAATGCCTTTTGAAAGCCTTTTGGTTATGGCAGTCTTGTCGTCATTGATAGCTTCTGAAAACTTGTTATCCTGTAACCAGCATCCAACAAATGCGTGTCCTCGCACTATTATCAAAATTGGATTTAAGTCAACTGCTTCTAAACAAGCAGCAAACAATAAGCTAATATCAATGCAGTTTCCAAATTTCTCATTTTGAATAGTATTCAGCAACCTCAAACGTTGCCCAATTTCCTCATAACCCGGTGGCAATGAACTATAAACTATTTCCTCGCTTTGAATGGCCGAATAAATAGCAGACATCATTTGCAAAACCCGTTCAGGGTCATTACTTTGGTAACCTTCAAATGCAGTTTTTAATCCTTGCTTTTCTAAAATATCAACCGCCTTTCTTTTTATATGATAGACGAAAGGATGATTAGGCGTAATGTAAGACGCAATCATTTCAGGCAAAAATTGAAAGCCACCGAAATATTCTAATGGATAAACATTAATCGTAATACTTTCTTTGATAATTGCTACATCATTTTCAATAACCTCAATTGAGATGCTTGCTATTTCAGTTTCGGATAATTTGTTCAAAAAATGGCGGCTTACTTTCAGTCCATCTAAAGGAATTTTTATCTGGCTTTTCGCAGGAACAAATGCAACTATGTATTCAAACGGCTCAATGCAAGGAAAATCAGAAGCTATCTTAACAAAAAGCTGATTAGAATTATTTTCAGATATATTTTCAATACTCAATGCCTGAACAGGCTTAATGTCGTTCAGATAGAGTGAAATGTTTAGAAATGGGAGTGTCTGCTTGTGTAAAAGGAGAGAAATATGTTCTTGCATGAGTATGATATACTATTTGAGTTCTTCAAACTTAGCTTTCATTGATTGGTTGCCATGAACTAATTTATTAATCTCCATTCTGAGCCTCTGACTATTTTGTTCATGGTTTGCTTTCTTGTCTGGTTTCATTTTCACGTCGTCCGACCATATTGCTAATACAATATTAGCCTTTCGCCATTTCTATTCCATCTTTTCTTGCTTTTGAAATTTGTAAATCATCATCTATTTTCAACATTGTCAAAATAAGCAACTTCAAGTACGTGAAATAAGCATACTCGTGTTTTTGAATTTCGTCTGGGTTTGCCTGCGTTCCATGTAAGTAGCTATTCCTTAAATCTAGTCCATTGGTAAACTCACTTTTATTTAGGAAATAGTTGAAATAAGATTGTTCCGCCTTTGAAAATAACGATCTTTCAAAAAATACTATTTTTTCGCTTGCCATTTTCATGACCTCCTTTTGAAACTCTATCGGATAACGATAAAATGAAGCAACTTCATTATCGTATAAATCTTTAAATATGAATAGTTTTTCTGTATTCGTTATCTGAATAAAACCATTATCGTCTACGTTGATAAAACCTTTATCAATTAAATAATTCAATTGCGGCTTTTGATGCTCTTGATAATTATTGAAAGAAACTTGTTCGTTTACAAGTAAGTCAAAAAAGGTATGATATTTCTCTTCTTTGAATGGTTCAACATAGGTAAGCAGCGTTTGGTCGGAAAAAAATAGATTTGAGCAACCAACCATTTCTTTGTTGTCGGAATTGAAGTAGATGTATTTATTTGAATTCAGGCTCGGAATGTCTTTAATTGAAGTTGGTGATGAAGATATCTGCAAAAGCTCAAAATCTATTTTACCGTCTTCAACGAAAAGTTTGAATTGTTTAAGGATTGATTCAAATTCAGGGGCAAGTAACCTTACTTTTTCAAAGTATGAATTTATTACCGCTGGAATTAAAAAACGGGCATTATCTGCAAAATCGTATTTTACTTGAAAAGCAGTTGTAAAAGCATAATGTAAAATGTTTTCTATAGATGTATTTAAGTCAGTAAGAATTTTATGGTAACCATAAATCTGACCCTGGGAAGTCATTTCGGCTAATGAAAAACCAGTACCAGTTCTATATTCGTTTTGAGAGTGAACCCCCATAATTTTTTCAAATAAGCCCAATTGGCTTTTCTTACTTACAAGGTTTATTCTGTTTTGATTGTCAATAAACTCAAATAAGTATTTAAAATTTTGAAATAGTAAATATGGTTTATTGTTTTCTTTAATAAAGTCTAAACTGTAATTATAGTGAGCTACAAGTCTATCATCAATATGAGCATCTTTTATTTTCGCTGCATTCACAGGGAAGCTGATTAAAACACCATAAGTCATCCCACCATTTTCAGCAAAAAACTTTTCTGTTTCGCTTTTGTGAAGTCGTTTTGCTTTTAGTCTTGTTTTGTCAGAAATTTTGAAATCACTCCTATTCTTCACATTTTGAATTAGACCTATGTAATTCAAATTAGTATCGGTTGAGTCCAAATAACTTGAAATGATATTCTCTTTTTCAGTAATTGTCAAACTTTTAGGAATAAACATTGAATTTTTATGAAATTCATATTCTGTTTCATAAAAATTGAGCAATATTTCAGCCGATTGTGAATAGGTTAATAAGAAATTCTTTAACTCAGTATGATAATAATCAACTAGTCCTTTATGAGTTAAAATTTCGTGAATCAAGTAAGGTTCACTCTCAAGAATTTTACTAAATGTCGGCTTTGATATTCGTTTAAAAACATTGTGATCACTTACTATTTCCCAAAATGAATGAATATAGCCGTGTAGTAATTGTTCATGTAGTGCAACTAAATTTATATCCGTTATGGTTGAAAAATACTGTCCAATAATTTTTCCATATTCTGCTACTTTTTGTTTGAAATTATCAATATCATCATGTGTCCAACTTTTTAAATACAAGTCGTTGTCCAAGTATTTTTTTAAGTTGTAAAGTTCTAAAACATCATTAATGTCTGTATACGAGGATTTCGTCTGACTTCTTAAGATATGTTCTCCTTTTGACAGGTGATATGGACCAGCCAAATCTTCCTTTGTGTAAAATTCAACTCTATTTAAATCGTGCTGATGCATAGTTTGTATAGTCTATCTCTATGGGGTGACGGCTTACATTTTGCGGCTTTGCGTTCGGGCGCGTGTAGAAGTAAAAATTCCCAAGTTTACACAGTCCGCCCTGATTTTTCGGGGTCACCCCGCCTGTCGCAAAACCTATTGTTGACTGTAGTCTAATTTGTAAACAAAATCAGTCTTGGTAATGACACTACGGATGTAGATTATTTAGTAGTGTCTGTCAATCCGCCAAAAGATGTTGAAACTATTGACCACAACGCCAATTTAGTTTGTCGCCTTTGGATGAATTATTTCCCCAATAAAGTGGTTGCAAATTGCTTATATTATCATCACCGCCATTTGCAACTGCTTTGATATGGTCAATTTCCCATCCGTAGTCAGAATCTCTATTACCGTGTTCTGTATATTTCATTGCGTGTCCACAAATGTCTCTCCGCCATAATGAACTATCATAACCTTCAATAACTGAGCCTTTTTGCCAAACTGCTCTTTTTTCTTGTTCTGACCAAGATCCACCATTTCGATTAGTGTTGTGTTGTCTCGCCATTGTGAATTGTTTTAAATTATAAATAAGTGTCAAAAAATAAAAGCATTTTATTTTGTCCACCTTATAAACTAAAGGCTGTATCCGTCAAGCGTTTCAGCTAACTCTAATACTTTCTAAACCTAAACGTTTAAGCATACTGGTTAACAATACTTAAAATAAGATTCGTAATACATAAATACATTCGTTTTATTTTAGTTAAGTGTTTACAGATAGCTTTATAGCATAATCATTTTCCACACTTAATACTAATTAAGTACACGAAATTTAACCAGCTATTGCCGGCGCAATAAAACATTGGGGATAGGATTCTAAAATACAAATTATAACTGACTTTCAAAGTACAATAGCTAAATCTTATATAGACTAAGGCTATTGAATCAACAATCATTATCTAATAAAACCAATAATCATCCTTAAATCATGTCAAGCTTTCATAAATTCACTTTGATGAATGAATGGTCTAAATACGGACAATGGCGTCACCCAGTAGAATGGTGGCAAAATGCCCTAAATCAGTATTTCGACAAAATGCATCCTGATAAAAAAGCAAATAATCCTAAAGTAATCGAGGTTGGAGAAAATTCAATAATCTTTGGTTTAAGTAGGCATCAAGGACGTTTGGTATTATCTAAAAGTTCAATCCTTAAAGTAACAAATCCGGAAAGCATAAATCTAAAAACTAGTACTCAGGTAAAAACAAAGTGGCAAACTTATGGGCCAAGTGAATATCCAATTCTTTATTGGACTAATTGCTTGTACAACTATTTAGATTATGTACACAATTCGTTAGAAACACTTCCCTTGATTAAAGAAATTAATGATGAAACAATCCATTATAAGTTTGAGCATGAAGACGACTTATATATCATTTCAAAATGGGAATTAGAAAACTATTTTTTACTTAAGCCCCTTCAAAACAACATTTACTCGCCTAATACGCTTCTGACGCGACACTTTATCGATATCCCGACTTTTAAAGAAATTATCAAATTAGAAATATATACCGAAATAGAATATCCCAGCTTAGTTAACCCGTTAATAGAAGATATACTTTCAAAGAATCCTCAATGGAAAGACAGCTCATTAAGCGGGAATGAGCTAAAGAAAAGCATCTATGAAAAACTAATTATCTACTTCGAAAGATGCAATTTCGTGAAACTTAGGTTTTAAATTTAAAACCTAAGAAACTTATCTATTCCCTCTTGAAAAGCATAAGCACGTAATGTTAGACATCGTGACTTCCTAATAAGTGCCGCCATTTTAAATCCTGCATCCTTATAATTATCTGGATTGCATTCCTCAGGATAGGGCTTGAAAATATCCAACCATGATTGGGCCAAGTACTTATCTAAAGGTGATTCGTAAGCTATTTCTGATGGGCTTGGACTCTCCAAATCAGCACTAGCCAATGCCTTGGCAGGTAAAGGCAATTGATTTTCCCTACTATGCTTAACTAATACATCGTCAAGCAATAGCCTAAAATATTGAGAGACGGTCAACCCCTTTTCACGAGCCAACCGTACAAACTGCTGGTAGTACTCAAGGGTCACCTTAAAGCCAAGGGTTTTGTTATATCTTATCATTTTTGTTGTTTTTCAATGTTTTCATTAATTTGCCATCGTAATAGCAAATTAATGAATTATTCAACTATCGAATTATCTTTTTTAGGCAGTTTAATCATGGATCGCCATTTCTCCACCAGTAAAATGGGGGTTAACCAGAAAATCTTTGGGACTTGGAGAAGACACAAACTCATTCCTGTACAGAAAAATGGAAAGTGGACGAAGGCAAATTTTGTGGAGATCGTTTGGATTAGAATGCTGGAGAATATGCGTCGCATGAACTGCTCCGTAGCAACCATGAAAAAGGCCTTTTATCTCTTTTTTCAGAAAGCTTGGGAAAATAATCTAGCTGATAACAATCGTAAAGTCAAGATAAAGTACCTCCAAAACTATATGAAAGAAAACGGGTACACTGTTGAAAATATGTATGAGCTACAAATCTTACAGGACATAGACGAAAACCTCGATCTCAAGGCTAGACTAGATTTTGAGGTGAACTACCTGTACGAATTATTAGCGCAAATAATTTTAAAAGGTGGTGAGGGTGGTTTAAAGATTGACTTAAACGGAGACTGCGAAATTTATTACATAGATAGCAATAAACTCTCTAATGTAGAAAGTCTGAGCTTGATACATGGCCCTATGATTACCATTCCAATTAGCCACATCCTTGCAGAATTACTCCTTGACAATTATGGAATAGAGTTTCTATATAAACACATATTTATAAATGAGGATGAAATGCGGGTAATTAAAGAGCTCCGCAATGATAACGTTGCTTCAATTACCGTAAGCAAAGGAGAGGATGATACACTCAGCATATCAGCAAATGAGAAAGGATTGATCACTGGTGAACAGGCCCGTAAAATCATGCAGATACTGGGTATTAAGAACTACTCCAGCATTGAATTAAAAACCAGAAACAATAGCACGTTGAGCTTTATAAAAAGCAATCGAGTATAAAATCCGTTTGAGACGGCAACATTGTTCAATCGGCTGTTCTGCATTTGACATGCCAACAGCTTCAGCCGATGAAACATGAACCCCAACATTCAAAAAAATGAACATGTACAAAACCTACAGTTAACAAAGGAAGAAATACAATCCATACCAGCATTTGCACAAGCAGACGATGCAACTTTAGAAAAGCTGCGTAGTGCTGTATACGAATTATCCATTCTTCTATACCAAATTCATCACCATGAACCAGCTTGACTATTTCAAAAAGTTTATACCCAAGGATGATAGTATTACGGAACAAACCAACTTTCAGGTTTGGTCTTATACAAGGGTTAGCTCCAAGGATCAATTTGAGAAGAACTCGAGTGTAGACAACCAGCGCACAACCAATCAACAGTATGCAACCAATTTTAAGTTGAATATTGTTGAGGAGTTTGGTGGCACCTATGAAAGTGGCAAGTCTGATTTTACCAGAAAGGAATTTAAGCGACTTATTGATAAAGTAGAGAAAAGTAGACGCAAGCCCTATGCGATTCTTGTGTTTAAAATGAGTCGCTTTTCTCGTTCTGGAGGAAATGCAATCGGGTTGGTTAATCATTTAGTAGAAACCCTCGGAGTACACTTAATTGAAACAAGTAGCGGAATTACCACTACCTCAGAGCGAGGCAAGGCCAGCATCTACGAAAGCCTCTTTCACGCATATAAGGAAAACCTAGAGCGCAAAGAGATCATCATCCCTAACATGAAGAGCTTTCTCAAAAAGGGATTTCGCTTTGGAGCAGCACCGCTGGGTTATGACCACTTTGGACCAAGGGTAAAGCGTGAAGGTTATATGAGCACCAAGCAAAGGATCATCATCAACAAAGACGGGGAAATACTCAGAGAAGCATGGAACTGGAAAGCAAGTGGGTTATATAGTGATGTTCAAATTATTGCAAAGCTACAAGCGAGGGGGATAGATATCCTACAGCAGAAGCTTAGTAAGATTTGGCGTAACCCATTCTACTGCGGTATTCTCGTTAGCAAAATGCTGGATGAGCCGATTATGGGCAATTGGGAACCATTGATCAGTATTGAGCTATTCAAGAAAGTACAGGATATCCTTGATGATAATCCATGTGGATACAATCATAACCCATATGAGGATAAACGACCGCTGGCCAGAGTTGCCCGCTGCATTATCTGTGATGGCTATTTAACGGGTTACGAGGTAAAGGCTAAGGGTATTCACTATTACAAATGCCCCAGATGTGTTGGGATAAATGTTAACGCTAACTCAACTGCTCGATCAAAGCGAACAGGGGTCAACGATGTATTTAAACACTTTCTCACTGGCTATGATATAGAACCCTCCATTCTACCGTTACTGGAGATGCAGCTGACCAAAATATTCAAGCAACAGAATGAGGTGGCGATGCTTAGTTATGATAGAATTGTTGAGCGGAAAAGGACTGTTCAGGAACAGCTGAAGTCAATCAAAATTCGACATGCATTAAACGAAATCGACAAAGACACCTATCAGCTTACGCATGATCATTTGATGGATAAACTAGCCCAAGTTGAGAAAGAATTACCCAGCTTCAACACTACTTTGTCTAACCTTGATAATTTGATCACGAAAAGTTTAGAAAAAGCCGCGAACCTCAATAAAATATGGGATTCCAGCGGATTGGAGCAAAGACAGAACATGTGCAGAATACTGTTTCCAGGCGGAATTTTCTATGATGCGAAAAAACACGCATTTCTAACCAAGCGTGAGAATAGTTTTCTTGCTCTAACACGTTCTTTATCAAACGTATATACCGAAAATAAAAATGGGACTTCTCAAGAATTGCTTGAAAAATCCCTTTCTGTAGCGGGATCGGGAGTTGAACCCGAGACCTTTGGGTTATGAATCCAACGCTCTAACCACCTGAGCTACCCCGCCATTTCCTTTCGGGCTGCAAATATAGGTGGCAAAGCCAAAAAACCGAAAACAAAGCCCATATTTCACTTTAGCTAAGCCCTTAAATGTTATAATTTTCCAAAACCGCTCACCCAGACTAAGCTTTTGCTCCATATTCCGCTCCATGCATGAAACAAGCCACATGAGAAAGCACCTAAACACCCTGACAACCCTGCTGATAGGCACTGTACTCATTAGCGCATGCAGCAAGAAGGATCAAATTAGCACCACCAACCCAACTACCACCACCACAGCTGATCCACTAGCCGCACTGGACCTGCCTGCCACAGCATTCAATTATGCCAATATTGCTGTACCAGCTTACTACCTAGGGCCCGAAATCATTGCCCAGCTGAACACCCCCAATAACAACCCTATTACCGATAATGGCGCTACACTTGGCAGAGTGCTTTTCTATGATAAAACACTCTCAGCCAACAACACTATTTCTTGCGGCTCCTGTCATAAACCAGATTTGGGGTTTTCGGATACAGCCAAACTGAGCAAAGGCTTTCAGGGCGGACTCACCGGCAGAAACTCCATGAGCATCATCAATGCCCGTTACTATGCCAATGGTCGCTTCTTCTGGGATGAAAGAGCCAGCACACTGGAAGTACAAACCCTTCAACCCATTCAAGACCATACTGAAATGGGCTTGACCCTGGATACTTTGGTAAACCGCCTGAGCAGAACCACCCATTATCCTGTGCTATTTACCAATGCTTTTGGTAACAGCACTATTACACCTGATCGCGTATCTCGTGCACTTTCTCAGTTTGTTCGCTCTGTGGTTTCTTACCAATCAAAATATGATGCAGGCAGAGCAACATTAGCACCCGGACAAAACCCTGCTGTAACACCTTTCGCCAACTTTACAGCACAAGAAAATCAAGGCAAACAAATATTCTTAGCGCCAGCTAGTTGCGGTGCTTGTCACGGAACAGAAACTTTCGTAGCGCCTGGTTCAAGAAACAATGGTTTGGATTTAATCCCAACAGATAATGGTGTTGGTGCAGCATTAGGTATCGCCAACAGAAACGGCGAATTCAAAGTAACTACATTGAGAAACGTAGAAATCACAGCACCTTATATGCACGATGGTCGCTTCAAAACTTTGGAAGAAGTGGTAGAGCATTATAGTAGCGGCGTAAAAAATCATCCTAATTTATCGCCACCACTACGCGCACCTAACGGTGCAGTGGTAAACAGAAATTTCTCTGAAGCTGAAAAAGCAGCATTGGTTGCTTTCATGAAAACATTAACGGATAGAACATTGGCCACAGAAGCCAAGTACAGTAATCCTTTCAGAAATCGATAACAGAATTAGTAACTGATTAATTTCTCCAATCTGCCTGCCACTTTCTCAGCGGTGGGCAGCATGGCTTTCTCCAGTGCCATATTGATAGGAATAGCCGGCAGGTTCAATGCACCCATCACTTCTACTTTTGCATCTAAGAAATGATAGCATTGATTGGTAATACGCAGCGATAATGCTTCTGCAAATGAATTATTCTGTTGCTCTTCACTTAACACCAATACTTTACCATGACGCTTCACTGCTTCAAATACAGTTTGCTCATCTAATGGGAAGAGTGTACGCAAATCAATGACTTCAACCCGACCATTCAACTGCTCAGCAGCTTGCTTGGCCCAATACACACCCATGCCATAAGTAATCACTGCAACAGATTCACCTTTACGCACTTTATCTGCATCTGCTGCATACGCAACAGCTGCTTTACCCAATGGAAGTATATAATCTTTGGATGGTTCAACCGTTTTGGCATCATCTGTACCGGGCACTTTGCTCCAATACAAACCCTTATGCTCCAACATCACTACAGGGTTTGGATCCAGAAACGCAGCTTTCATCAAACCCTTCATATCTGCAGCGTTAGATGGATACACCACTTTAATACCCTTGATACTTAAGAGCGTACTTTCTACACTACCACTATGGTAAGGACCACCACCACCATAAGCACCTACTGGCACACGTAATACCATCTGTACCGGATACTTACCGTTAGAGAGGTAACAAGACTTTGATACTTCTGTTACCAACTGGTTCAAACCGGGATAGATATAATCTCCAAACTGCACTTCTACAATCGGCTTCATGCCTACTGCAGACAAACCAATGGTAGAACCAACAATATATGCTTCTTGAATCGCGGTATTGAACACACGATGATCACCATATTTTTCTGCAAGTGTTGCTGCTTCGCGAAATACACCACCTAAACGCTTACCAACATCCTGTCCGTACAAAATCGCTTCCGGATGTTCTTGCATCAATTCATCAATCGCATGCAAAGCCGCATCCACCATCATGATCTTCTCACCATTCTTCGGACTGCGTACACCTCTTTCTTCCTTCACGGGTGTAGGTACAAACACATGCTCTTCTACTGAATGCACATCAGGCTCAGCTGCTGCAACCGCTAATTGGAATTGCTGCGTGATTACCTGCTCTGCATCTGTTTCTACTTTATTTATTTCATGCTCGCTAAAACCAATGGTACCGAGCAATACACGCATTTTTGGAATAGGATCGTACAAACCATGCTTCAACAAATCTTCTCTGGTACGATAAAACTCTTTTCTTACACCACTGGTATGGTGACCCAGCAATGGCACTTTTGCATGTACCAGTACAGGTCTTCTCTCGTAGCGAGCATATTCTACTGCCTGCTTCATGGTTTCATAACTGCGCATGAAGTCGCTACCATCGCACTGCATACGCTTCAATCCTTTGAAGCCACAAGCAAACTCGTAGGCATTCATGGTGCGGGTTTCTTCTGCACTAGCACTAATACCCCAGCCATTATCCTGCACTAAGTATACAATCGGTAATTGCTTCAATACAGCAAACTGTAAAGCCTCACTCACTTCACCTTCGGTAATACTACCGTCGCCTAAGGAACACAATACAACAGGAGAACGACCATCTGCATCTTTGCGCAGAGTATCGCTATGGTATTTTTCCAGAAACTGTATGCCTTGCGCCAAACCAGTGGTTGGAATAGCCTGCATACCTGTTGCACTACTTTGATGTATGATGGAAGGACGATCGCTGTCTTTGCTGCTAGGGTGACAATAATAGGAACGACCACCGGAGAATGGGTCATCTTTCTTCGCCAGCAACTGCAACATCAATTCGTAAGGTGTAAAGCCAGTTGACAGCATTAAACTGTCATCGCGGTAGTAAGGGCTAACCCAGTCAATCGGCAGCAACTGCATACCTGTTGCTATCTGAATGGCTTCGTGACCGCGGCTAGTAGAATGTACATATTTGCAAACCTGGCGGTTGGCATCATAGGTATCACACATGGCTTTGGCCGTGACCATCAGCCTGTATGCATTCATGATGATTTCTGGTGTTAACATGCCGGTTTGCTTTGCGTACTTTGTTTATTTAATCTCCAGTTCAAATGCCTTTTCCTTACCATAAAAACCCTCTAACACATCTCCAACGACTACTTCACCCACACCGGCTGGAGTTCCTGTATAAATCAGGTCGCCGATATTGAGTGAAAAATACTGTGACACATGTGCGATGATATATGCGAAAGAAAAAATCATGTCTTTACTGTTACCACGCTGCACTTCCTCGTTGTTCTTCTTCATGGAAAAGAACATTTCCTCTTTTCCCAAATCCTGCGGCAATGGATACCAGTTGCCAATAACCGCTGAATTATCCCAAGCTTTGGCTTTTTCCCAGGGCAAACCCTTCTTCTTCAATTCAGCCTGCACATCTCTTGCGGTAAAATCAATTCCAACTGTAATAGCATCGATGTATTTCACCGCCTGCTTCTCAGGAATGTATTTACCATTTTTGGAGATACGTACTACCAACTCAAGCTCGTAATGTAATTCGTTGGAAAACTCTGGGTAATAGAATGGCGCATGAGGTTGCAGCAGGGCCGATTTCGGTTTCATAAAGATTACCGGCTCCTCTGGAACTGCGTTACCCAGCTCTTTTGCATGGTCTATATAATTTCTACCAACGCAAAAAATTTTCATAGTACGTGCCTGTTTAAAATATAAATCAAGTGAGCCGGCTTCTAAATCACCTGAGATCAGGTTGGGGAAGGGTATGGTTTTGGCTACTTGAATGATATTTTGCCAGTACTATAACTGATTATGAGCCGATTTTATTATGCGAAGCTCAAATTATTTACCATATTCATCGTACGTTCCAGCCCGATGGTGGCAAACTGTTCGATGATCTCTACACATTTGGTGATTTTCTGATCTACAATGGGGCGCTCATCGGCCAGCCAATGGCCCAGTACAAAATCTGCCTGACGACCCTTGGGGTAGTTATTGCCAATGCCAAAACGCAGCTTAGGATACACATCGGTTCCCATCATTAACTGAATGTCTTTCAACCCATTATGTCCGCCATCGCTGCCACTTGGGCGAAGTCTGAGTTTATTTAGCGGAATAGCTAGCTCATCTACAATGGTGAGGGTATTAACGAGTTCTACTTTCTCTTTATCGAACCAATAGCGAAAAGCCTTTCCACTTAGGTTCATGTAAGTGCTGGGTTTGATGCACACAAATTTCTTTCCTTTCCAACTCACTTCAGCCACATCGGCCAGGCGGTCAGTACGCCAGAACTGGTTATGCTTCAGCACAAATGCATCCACCACATCAAAGCCGATGTTGTGTCTGGTATGTTTGTACTCAGCGCCAATATTACCCAAGCCTACGATCAGAAATTTGTTCATGCCGCAAATGTACAGGTAAAGAAAAAAGACCCCGCAAATGCGGGGCCTATGTTTTGTACAAGTAGTGTTCTCAACAAACACCCATTGTAATTCGTGTAATCAGTGTAATCCGAGCGAATCCGTGAATTACTTCTTCTTCTCGTCTTTTGCAGCAGCAGCTTCTTCTTGCTTCAGCTGACGGGTCATCACTACAGATGCAACAGGGATACGTGGAGAGTTGATGATCTCCATGTTATCAGCTTGTACATCTTCTACGCGGATGTTACCGTTTACAGCCAGATTGGTGATATCTACCTCGATGTTCTCTTTCAAGAACTTAGGCAGGGTCTTTACTTTCAGCGACTTCATTTTAGTCACCAGTTTACCACCATCCTTCACACCAATTGAGTTACCAACGAACTTCAATGGCAGTGTGGCTACTACTTTCTTGTCATCTACCAGTTCCAGCAGATCTACGTGGATCAAAGCATCAGATACTTTGTCGAACTGCATGTCCTTCAAAATGCATCTGTAAGTTTTACCATCCACTTTCACTTCTGCTAACTGAAATTGTGCAGTGTACACCAGAGGCTTGAAAGCCTTGGCAGGAGCAGCGAAATTCACTTCCTGCGCACCCCCGTAAATTACACCTGGCACCAGTTCCTGAGAGCGCATTTGGCGGGTGGCTTTTTTGCCAAATTCGGTCCTCAGTTGTCCTTCGATTGTAATTGTATTCATAAAATTGATTTTTGTCCCCGTTTTTTCGGGACGGCAAAGGTAGGCGCTTGGGCTGGAAGCACAAAGAGAAAAGACAATTATTTACGGAATGCAAATGGCTCCATTTTCGGGGAGCCATCTACACAAATTATTGATAATCAGCCTTATTTATCTCTACCTCTCAATTGCGAGTGAATAAAGAGACTGGTGATACTCTTGTTTTCATAGGCATTTCTAATCGCAATAGCGAACAAGTCGGCCACAGAAAGTGCGCGAATTTTAGCAGATTCCTGTTTCAATGGAATGGTATCACAAACAATCAGCTCTTCGAGTACACTATTTTCAATATTCTCGTAGGCTTTGCCACTCAACACAGGGTGCGTACACAAAGCACGTACACTTCTGGCACCTTTCTCCTTCAATAAACCTGCTGCTTTAGCCAATGTGCCACCAGTATCACAGATATCATCAATCAACACAATGTCTCTATCCGTTACATCACCAATCACTACCATGCTGGCAATCTCGTTGGCGCGCTTACGGTGCTTATCACAAATCACCATTTCTGCATTGAAATAGCTGGCAATCTCACGTACACGGTTGGTACTACCCACGTCCGGTGCGGCAAAGGTTAGGTTAGCCAATTTCAGCTGCTCAATGTACGGGATGAAGATGGCAGAACTATCCAGATGATCCACAGGGATATCAAAGAATGCCTGTATCTGAGAAGCGTGCAGGTCCATCGTGATGACACGGTCTGCGCCAGCAGCTTCCAACAAAGTAGCAATCAATTTAGAACCAATGGCCACACGTGGCTTGTCTTTTCTATCCTGGCGTGCATAACCATAATAAGGAATAACGGCAATAATCTTGTACGCACTTGCACGCTTAGCTGCATCAATCATGAGTAATAACTCCATGATATTATCAGTTGGGGCGTAAGTACTTTGTACCAGAAAAACATAGTCGCCGCGGATACTTTCCAGAAATATGGGTTGAAATTCGCCGTCGCTGAATTTCTGGATATTCACTTTACCCAGGGGCACACCAAATCTTGAAGCAATTTTCTCAGCCAGTTTCTGTGACCCGGTGCCCGAGAAGATCTTTACGGAGGGATTCATAGCTAGGAGGAATGTTGGGCGAAGATAAATGAGAGATTTATCATTTCTGGTTTTATGATACACATCCTGTGCAAAGAATTTTTTTGTTCATGAGTAAATTAGAAAAAACAGGATGTATGACTGCTATTAAAACATGGGCGCCAGACGACAGGCCCAGGGAAAAACTCCAGCTCAAAGGCACAGCTGCATTGAGTAATGCAGAATTACTGGCCATCCTGATCAATAACGGCACCAAGGACCAATCTGCCCTGGACCTTGCACGCAACTTGCTGGATAAATGCCAGCAAGACCTAACCAAACTGGGTAAAATGCGGGTAAAGGAAATACAGCAACTGAAAATCAAAGGTTTGGGCGAAAAAAAAGCCATTACCATTGCTGCTGCGCTGGAATTAGGCCTTAGACGACAAGCCAGTACACATCAAAAAACGACCATCACCAGCAGCAAGGATATTGCCCAATACCTACAAACACGATTACAATACAAGCGACATGAATTGTTTATGGCGGTTTATCTTAACCGAAGCAATAAGATTGTGTATGAAACGGTAATTAGTGAGGGCGGATTAACCGGAACTGTTGCCGATCCGCGCATCATCCTCAAACAGGCACTGGAGCATGATGCAGTATCTATCATCCTATCGCATAATCATCCAAGCGGCAGCCTCAAACCCAGTAAACAAGATGAGTTGCTGACCAATAAAATCAAGCAAGCAGCCTTACTCATGGATATACAAGTGCTGGATCACATCATTGTGAGTGAAGCCGGTTATTTCAGCTTTGCTGATGAAGGACTGCTCTGATTAAGCTTGTGGCGCCGGGCCTCCGAAATGCATGGGTATTTCGATCTGCTCTAAATCCTGAATAGGACCATTGGCTGCTTCATAACGCTCAATATTCTCTTCCAATGCTTTCATAAAACGCTTGGCATGCATGGGCGTGAAAATGATACGGCTCTTTACACGACTCTTGGGCACACCGGGCATCACGCTCACGAAATCAATTACAAATTCCGCATGGCTATGGGTAATGATGGCCAGATTGGCATAATCGCCTTCAGCGATTTCCTCACTGATTTCGATATTGAGCTGATTATTGGGTTGCTGTTCCATGTTTGCAGTTTAGCCAGCAAATGTAGCGGTTTAGGCTTTGCGAACCTGCATCTGCTGCGGATCCCAGTGAATCACTTTTTGCTGAAAATAGCTTTCATTACAAGCCAAACAGGGAGCTGCAGCGCGAAAGCCAAAAGCAGCATCTTCCACAACAGGCAATTGTTTTCTTACAGAAGCAAAGAAATTTGCAAAATGATCTTTTGAATCGCTGTAACCGGCAGGTGCTGCATAGCGAATAGGTGATAGAGATGGCGCAATTTTATCTTCTGAAGAGAATTTTGCATCATATTCCTTTCTGATCTGCTCCTGCATGGCAGCAGGATAGGTATCCAAACTATCCCATCCACCTATACCTGGTGCTTTGGGCATCTTGCTTCGCTGGATAGTGAAATCATTCCAGCCAAAATTCAACACACCTTCTGTACCCACAAAACGCGTAGTAGCAGTATCACCCATTCCACTGATAAGGTTCACACGCAAGGTTACCTGAAATGCTTTGTGTTGTGGTGTATCCGGATATTCCAGTACAGCCGTCATTACATCTGGTACATTGCGCCCATCTTTCCAGTAACACAAATCACCGGTTGCATAAATACGTTTGGGTCCATAAGAATCGGTCAGAAAATGTAAGCCAGACAACAAATGCACAAATAAATCTCCCGCTACACCGGTGCCATATTCTTTGTAATTGCGCCACCAGAAAAAACGCTTGGCATCATATACTTCATTCTGCTTACCCCGCTGGAATCTTTTCCAGTCAACAGTTTCAGGCGAAGCATCTGTAGGCATCGTATATTTCCATGCACCCAAAACACTTTGTCTATCAAAAGCGGCTTCTACAGAATTGAGCTGACCAATTTCACCAGCTTTATACAACTCTTTCGCTTTTGCATAAGCAATACTGCTCACACGCTGACTACCCACCTGCAACAAAGCACCGGTTTCCTGCTGTACTTTCAGCAAAGCCTGTCCCTGATGCAATTGATGCACCAAAGGCTTTTCACAATACACCGCTTTACCAGCACGCATGGCATCAATACTGATGGCATCATGCCAGTTATCAGAAGTACAAACGATGATGGCATCAATATCTTTTCTGTTAATCAATTCGCGATAATCGCGAGTGGTGATTAAAGATTGACCATACAATTCTTTTGCCCTGGCCAGTCTGCCATCATATAAATCACAAACAGCTGCTAATTCAATTCCCGGCAACTGCATAAAGGTTTGCGCATTTCTGAAACCAATGATGCCGAATCCAATTACCGCAACACGAATACGATCATTGGCTGCATATTCTTTTTGAGCTGATTGCAACAAAATTTCTTGTCTTTCTCTTGCAGCAAGGTCTTGCAATGAAGCCGCAGTGATGGCAATTGCTGATCCACTAAGGTTTCGAATAAACGCTCTTCTGCTGGACATCTTATTTCAGTTGTTTTTGTTGTTGCTGAAAGTATTGCGCATCTGCAACTACATCTTGCACATTGCTTGTCCAGTTAGCTTCATGTTCAATAGAGAAAAATCCTTTGAAACCCTGACGCTTCAACTCCTTTAACACACCGGCAATATTGCTCTTGCCAGTTCCGAAAATAACATCATCTGCTTTGGGATTGCCAAACTCAGCCACATCTTTTATATGCAAACCATACACTTTACCTGAGAGTTTTTTTAAACATTCCACAGGGTCTAAGCCGTTTCTTACCCAATGACCAATATCCGCGCAAGCGCCAATATTTGGCCTGCCTTTAGCAGCAGCCAGTACAGAATCAGGATGCCAATATAAACTTGGTTTAGGATGATCATGAATAGCTACTTTAATACCATACTTTCCTGCTAAGTCATTCACTACATCTAAATGCGCTTTTGCAGGTTCAGCAGTAATGACGGGTATCGACATATCTTTTGCAAATGAGAAGTAAGCTTCCCATTCTTCCGGCTTGTCGCAAACCACAACACCAAAAGCATGTACGTCTATTTTATGCGATGCCAACCAGTCACGAACTGTTTTCCTTTGCGCGGCATCCATTGCCGGGCCAAAAACGCCAGCTAAACCCCCGCCCAATTTTTGTCCGGGATAAACTTCGATAGTTGTCAAACCAGTACTATCTACACGTGTTAAAGCATCATGAAAACTGGAGATATGAAAGGTCCAGAGTTGAATACCCAATTTCCAGTCTTTGACTTGAGCTATAGCTGTTGAAAGAAAAAAAATGGCAACCAGAGATAAAAAGATACGCTTCATAAAACATTTTGATTCAGAAAGATAGAAAAAGGGCGGAACAGAGAACTGTTCCGCCGACATAAAATTAAAACTGCAAATGAGGTAATTAAGATAGGTAAATTCTGAAAAATCAAGAATTTTTTATGCCTCAAAGTTTCTTTTAGTGAAATAGCTTTCTCTAAATAATTGGCTACTCTCACTCTGCCCGCTACCTTTGCCGCATGATACTATTGGATGGAAAAATTGCTTCAGCAGCTGTAAGACAGCAGCTTACAACAGAAGTAGCCGGCCTGAAAGCCGCGGGTAAAAGAACCCCTCACCTGGCCGCTATTCTAGTAGGAAATAACGGTGCCAGCGAGACTTATGTGGCCAGCAAAGTGAAGCATTGTGAGGAAATCGGCTTTGCTTCCACCCTGGTTCGTTTGCCTGAAACCACCACAGAAGTAGATTTACTCGCCAAGATCAGTGAACTGAACCAAGCGCCAGAAATCGACGGTATTCTTGTTCAACTGCCGCTCCCTAAGCATATTAACGAGCAATTAGTAATCCAGGCCATTGATCCTTCCAAGGACGTAGACGGGTTTCACCCAGCAAGTGCAGGTAAACTTGTTCAGGGCTTACAAACCTTCATCCCAGCTACCCCTTATGGTATCATGCTGATGCTGGAGCATTTCAATATCACTACCAAAGGCAAACATGCCGTAGTCATTGGCCGAAGCAATATTGTGGGCCGACCCATGAGTATTTTGCTGAGCAGCAATAGCCAATATGGCAACGCCACTGTTACTGTTTGTCATTCTCATACACCCAACCTCAAGGAAATTTGCCTGCAGGGCGATATTCTGGTTGCCGCTTTGGGCCGACCAGAGTTTGTAAAAGCCGACATGGTAAAAACTGGAGCTATTGTGATTGATGTGGGTATCACCCGCGTAGAAGATGCCACTGCCAAAAAGGGTTTCCGCATCAAAGGGGATGTTGCTTTTGATGAGGTTGCTGCTGTAGCCGGCGCATTAACACCCGTACCCGGCGGTGTTGGCCTCATGACCATTGCCGGCTTACTAAAAAATACTTTACAAGCTTATTACCAACGCAATGCAGGATAGTCTGATCCATAACCAGACCATGCTGCCAGTGATGGAATCTTTTTATACCCTGCAGGGCGAAGGATACCATCAGGGCAAAGCTGCTTACTTCATCCGTCTCGGCGGATGCGATGTAGGCTGCGTTTGGTGTGATGTGAAAGACAGCTGGGATGCAGACAAGCACCCCAAGTTCAGCATTGATGCCATCGTGCAAAAAGCATTAGCTGAAACCAATCAGCAACCATCCATTGCGGTGATCACTGGCGGCGAACCGCTGATGC
The DNA here is from genome assembly GCA_017303835.1 of Chitinophagales bacterium. Classification (NCBI taxonomy): domain Bacteria; kingdom Pseudomonadati; phylum Bacteroidota; class Chitinophagia; order Chitinophagales; species Chitinophagales bacterium. Next base: position 202,367 of record JAFLBI010000002.1, on the reverse strand, counting down.
ATCCTTTGGATTCACTGACAAAATCCCTGAAAGCCGCAGGCTTTCAAACCAATATTGAAACATCGGGCTCTCATCCATTAAGTGGACAATGGGATTGGATATGTCTTTCCCCAAAAAAATTCAAAGCTCCTTTACCTGAAATCCTTCCACGCGCACATGAATTAAAAGTAGTCGTCTTTAATAAACACGATTTCGATTGGGCTGAACAATATGCTGCGCAAGTAAATCCAGATTGTAAATTATACCTGCAACCAGAGTGGGATAAAGCAGCTGATGTTACACCACTGGTTGTTGCTTACATCAAAGCCAACCCACAGTGGGCTTTAAGTCTGCAAACACATAAATATATCAACGTACCCTGATGTATTTTTAACAGCCATTTTCCGCAGAGTTTACAGATATTACAGCATCATTGCGGAACATGAAATATTTACTATCCTTTTTATTCGCTTCGCTCCTCATCACTGCCAGTGCACAAAATAACCGGAAGAGCAAACTCTTTGCAGCTAAAGCTGTAGAACTATTTGAAAAAGCAGCGATTCTTTTGCGCGATGGTGAACCTAGACAAGCAATACCGCTTTTACAACAAAGTCTGAAACTGGATAGCAATTTCCTGGAAGCCAATTTAAGTTTGGCTGGCGCTTATGGAGAGATTAAAGATTATCAGCGTGCAGCAACACAATATGAACAATGCTTTCGTCAGGATAATAAGAACACCAGCTTCTACTACCTGCCCTATTCGATTAATCTCGCAGGTTTAGGCAGATATACTGATGCATTACAGGCACTAGAAGTATTTGCATCAACACCCAATCTTAGTGAACGCAGTAAAAAAAGCCTGGCATACCGCAAAGCCACTTATGAGTTTGCCATCAATTATGCAAAAGCAAAGCCGAATCAACAATATTTCTTTAATCCGGTGAATTTAGGCGACAGCGTGAATACGGCTCGCTCTGAATATTTACCCTGCGTTACCATTGAAGACAGCCTGATCGTTTTTACCAGACTGGTTGATGGCATGCGGGAAGATTTCATTGAAAGCAAGATCACCGGCAACAATCAATACACCAAATGGAGAACTATTCCAGGTTCTTTGAATGAAGAACCCAAAAAAGGCGCTATCACCCTTTCACCTGATGGCGAGTGGATGATTTTTGCAGCGGATTTTTCTGGTCGGGGCTTGGGCAGTTTTGATCTCTACATTACTTATTGGACCAACGAAGGTTGGAGTGAACCGATGAATCTAGGCGATAAAATCAATACTGAATTCTGGGAAACCACACCGTCTTTAAGTCCCGACAAACGCACACTCTATTTTACCAGTAATCGGCCGGGAGGCATTGGCGGTGCAGATTTGTACGTTTCCCAAATGCAAGCAAATGGCAAATGGGGACCTGCAGAAAACATGGGCCCTGTGCTCAACTCAGCAGGCGATGAAATGGCGCCATTTATTCATGCAGATAACCAAACCTTATACTTTACTTCATCTGGTCATCCGGGCTATGGTGGTGCCGACTTATTCATCAGTAGAAAACAATTGGATGGTTCATGGAGCAAGCCTGAAAATCTCGGCTATCCCATCAACACCATCGAAAATGATGGTAGCCTTGCTGTTGCAGCAGATGGTATAACCGCCTACTATTCCAGTAACAGAAGTGATAGTCGCGGCGGATTAGATCTTTATACTTTCGAATTACGCGAAGACATCAGACCATATAAAACACTTTATGTAAAGGGCAATGTGTTTGATGCAAAAACCAAACAGCCGGTACCTGCAACTGTTGAACTGATAGACAACAGTGTCAATAAATCTTTGATGAAGATTCAAACTGATGGTAGCGGAGCTTACTTCATAACTTTACCACTTGGTAAAGACTATACTTTCTCTGTAAACAGAAAAGGTTATCTATACTATACAGAACAATATTCTTTAAGTGGCAAAGCAGCAGACAGCACTTATCAAAAAGATATTGCGCTACAGCCAGTTACACTCAACAGCACTTTCGTTTTCAACAATATACAGTTTGCAACGGGTTCTTATCAACTACTGCCGATCAGCCTGGTTGAGTTAGACAGATTGTTACTAGTACTGCAAGAGAACCCTACACTGAAAATTCAAATCAGTGGTCATACAGATAATGTGGGCAAGCCCGATGATAACCTGAAGCTATCCGATAATCGTGCCAAATCAGTTGCTGATTACCTCATCAGTAAGGGCATTGGTGCTGGGCGACTGAGTTGGAAAGGCTTTGGTGCTACTCAACCTATTGCAGACAATGCTACAGAAACTGGCAGGGCTAAGAACAGAAGGACAGCTTTCACCATTACCGGGCTTTGATATAGCTTTTGGTTTTTTGATATTCCATAAAAGACAACATGATGTGCTAGTTTGTCATCATGGATGAAGCAAGTCTCTATGCCATTGCTTTAAGCATGGTACCTGAAATCGGCTCCATCAGAGCCAAACTATTGCTGGATCATTTCGGCGATGCTGCTGCTATTTTCAAAGCCAAGAAGAAAACATTGGAATCCATTGAAGGCATCGGCAGCACTGTTGCGCAAAGCATTGTCAACTGGAAAGATGTGGCTTTTGCAGAAGCAGAACTGCAACTCTGTGCTGAACAAAATATTACAATACTTCACTATCATCATCCCGATTATCCAAACCGCCTGAGGCATTGTTATGATGCCCCTGCTGCTTTGTTCTACAAAGGCAATGCTGATCTCAACCAGCAAAAAATCATCAGCATCATCGGTACACGCAACAATACACCCTATGGCAAAGCCATCACAGAAGAACTACTTGAAGCTTTACAGGGCATGGATATTTTAGTCGTTAGCGGATTGGCTTTTGGCATTGATACCATCGCACATAAAGCAGCATTGCAATACCAGTTGGCAACAGTGGGTGTATTGGCACATGGCATTGATACCGTCTATCCATCGCAACACAAATCACTCGCTAAGGATATGCTAGCGCATGGAGGCTTACTAACAGAATTCCCACAGGGTACCAAAGCAGACCGACATAATTTTCCGCGCAGGAATCGTATAGTTGCAGGCATGGCCGATGCCACCATCGTTATTGAAACTGCTGAAAAAGGCGGCAGCATGATAACTGCAGAACTGGCCTGGACCTATAACCGAGATTTGTTTGCAGTGCCGGGTAAAATATCCGACAGTAAGAGCATGGGCTGTAACCAACTCATCCGTCAGCAAAAAGCACAGATTTATACCAGCCCTAAACAATTTCTCAAGGATATTGGCTGGCTGAACAAACCCGTCAAACGCCAATCGCAAAGGCTACTCTTCCCAGAACTCAGCGAAACAGAGCAGCAGATCGTAAACCTACTGCAAAAAGCAGACAGCCTGCATATTGACCTTCTCTATCAGCAAAGCGGCTTGAGCAGCAGCGCTGTAGCAACAGCCATGCTGAATCTGGAGATGCAGAACATTGTGCTTAGCCTGCCGGGCAAAATGTTTAAACTGGCCTGAAAAATTGGATTTGCCCCGTAAGGGATGCTGCCATTATCTTTGCACATGGCAACAAGAAAATCCTCCGCTCAGAAATCCCAAGATGCAAGACTGTTCGGTTTAGGCCTCACATTTGATGATGTGTTACTTATGCCCGCGTTCAGTCAGGTGTTACCCCGCGATGTAGACACCAGCACCAAACTCACCCGTCAGCTTACCATTAACATTCCCATGCTCTCTGCAGCCATGGACACCGTTACAGAAGCCAATCTGGCCATTGCTCTGGCACGCGAAGGCGGTCTGGGTATCCTGCACAAGAACATGTCTATTGAAAAACAGGCAGAACAGGTTCGTAAGGTGAAGCGAAGCGAGAGCGGATTAATTGTTGACCCTGTTACCCTCCATGCAGAAGCTACTGTAGGCGATGCATTGCGCATGATGAAAGAGAATAAGATCGGCGGTATTCCCATTGTGGATGCTCAACAGAAACTGGTGGGCATTTTAACCAACCGTGACCTTCGTTTTGAAACACACGACAAAAACAGAAAAGTGAAGGAAGTGATGACCAAGGATAACTTGGTAACTGCTCCAGAAGGCACTGATCTGAAAAAAGCAGAAATCATTTTCAGAAAGCATAAGATTGAGAAACTGCCTGTGGTAAACAAGCAGGGCAAACTCACCGGTTTGATTACCTACAGAGATATTTTACAATTACGCAACTTCCCCAATGCTGTGAAAGATGGCATGGGCCGATTGCTGGTAGGTGCTGCATTGGGTATTACCAAGGATTTGCTCGACAGAGCTGCAGCTTTACAAGCAGTAGGCGTAGATGTTGTAACACTAGATAGCGCCCATGGCCATAGTGCCGGTGTGATCAACGCCTTAAAAACACTACGTAAAAGTTTCAAAAACTTACAAATCATTGCAGGTAATGTGGGTACCGCAGCAGGTGCGAAAGCTTTGGCCGATGCAGGTGCTGATTGTGTGAAAGTGGGTATTGGTCCGGGTTCTATTTGTACCACACGTATTGTAGCTGGTGCTGGTGTGCCTCAGCTGACTGCTATTATGGAAGTGGCTGCTGCTTTAAAGAGTAAGCAAGTGCCTTTGATTGCTGATGGCGGTATTCGTTATACTGGTGATATGGTGAAAGCTTTGGCAGCAGGTGCCAATGTGGTGATGATGGGTAGTGTGTTTGCAGGTGTGGAAGAAAGTCCGGGAGAAACCATTATTTACGAAGGCAGAAAGTTCAAAGAGTATCGCGGTATGGGCAGCTTGGGTGCGATGAGCCAAGGAAGTGGCGATCGTTATTTCCAGGATGTAGAAGACGACGTGAAGAAATTTGTACCGGAAGGTATTGAAGGTCGTGTTGCATACAAAGGTTATCTGAGAGAAGTAGTCTATCAGTATGTTGGCGGACTTAGAGCCGGTATGGGCTATTGCGGCGCCAAGAATATCAGTGAGTTGCAGAAAGCCACTTTTGTTCAAATCACCAATGCAGGTATGCGCGAAAGCCATGCGCACGATGTGGACATCACGAAGGAAGCACCCAATTACAGCAGAAAATAATCTTCAACGCTCCGCAAGGAGCGTTTTTTATTTGCAGGCTTATACCGAACTTGCCGCAAAACCTTTTGATCTTGCGTAGAATCCTTTTATTACTCTGTTTCCTGACAGGTACATTTTTCTCCTTTGCACAGGATAGTTCCCGTTTACGCATCAGCATTCTCACCTGCGCACCTGGCGGCGAACTCTATGCTACATTCGGACATACCGCTATACGCGTGATTGATAGTAGCACCCAGCGCGATATCATTTTCAACTACGGCACTTTTGATTTTAGCGATCCTGATTTCTATACCAAGTTTATCAGAGGAAAATTGTTGTACTTCTTGTCTGCTGAAGATCCCGCTTCTTTTGCGTATAGTTATCAAATGGATAACAGAAGTGTTTGGGAGCAAGAACTCAATCTGTCTCCCGCACAAAAACAAGCTTTATTCAATGCCCTGCTGAACAATATGCAAGGCGATAATCGATACTATCAATACGATTTTCTCTTCGACAATTGTACCACCAGAGTAAGTGAGTTACTCAGCAAAACAACCGGCTTTACTGTTCCTCAGCCACTTGTTCCTAAAGGCACTACATATCGAAACATACTGCATGAGTACCTCGACAAAGGCAATCAGCCCTGGAGTAAGCTGGGTATTGATTTGCTGTTGGGTAGCAAGATTGATGAGCCTGTGAGCATAGCGTCATCCATGTTTTTGCCTGATTACTTGATGAAGGGATTGGATAGCAGCAAACCGCTTTTGGCTAAGCCCAAAACCTATTTTCTGCAAACACCGGTTATTGAAGCAGGCAATAGTACGTATCTGCCCACATTAGTCATGAGTGTTTTATTGATTGGTATAGTCTTGCTATCACAATGGAAGCAAGAACAGTGGTCGCTTTTTTTCAAAATATTGGATTCTGCATTGTTCTACATTACTGGCATGGCCGGTATCTTATTATTGTTCATGTGGATAGGTACAGATCACAAAGCCTGTAGCAATAACTATAACCTGATCTGGGCCCTGCCAACACATGCCATTGCTGCTTTTGCATTATGGAAAAAGCGTAAATGGATGCAAACTTATTTCAAAGTATCTTCTTTAGTCTACATCATCGTTTTAGCAAGCTGGTGGTTTTTACCACAGGAGTTCAACCCTGCGCTGTTTTATTTTGTTTTATTACTGCTGTACAGATCTGTACTGCAACAAAAATGGCATGCGCATGCAAGAAGTATTTGAATTTGACGGAAGTAAGATACATTACCTCGATACAGGTAAGGGTAATACCATTGTGCTACTACATGGCTTTGGTGAGGATAGCCAGATTTGGAATAAGCAAGTAACACAGCTACAACAAGACTATAGACTGATTGTACCAGATTTACCTGGCAGTGGCAATTCAAGCATGCTCTCAACACCAGATACAATTGAAGCCTATGCTACTGCCATTGAAGCTTTACTAAGTCATCTATCAGTGAACAAATGCATCATGCTGGGACATAGTATGGGCGGGTATATCACCCTTGCTTTTGCTGAAGCTTTCCCGGAGCGATTATTGGGTTGGGGACTAATTCATTCCACCGCCTTTGCAGATTCTGAAGAAAAAAAGATGAATCGCCAAAGGGGAATTGAACTGATGCAGCAATACGGTGCTTATGCATTTCTACGTAATACCATTCCTAACTTGTTTGCTGAAAGCTTTAAAAAACAAGAGCCTGATGTGCTGGACGAGCTGATTGAATCAGCCAAAGCATTCACGGCAGAAGCCTGCTGCGCTTATTATAAGGCCATGAAGGATCGGCCAGACAGAACCCATGTACTGTCAGGCAACAAAAAACCGGTTTTATTCGTCTTAGGAACAGAAGATGTTGCAGCCCCGTTAAATGATCTCCTTCAGCAAGTGCATTTACCCTCAACCGCTTATATTCATATTCTGGAAGGTGTTGGGCATATGGGCATGCTGGAAGCAACTGAAAGGGTAAATGCTTACGTAGCTGAATTTGCTGCTGACGTCTTCAACAAGTAATGAAGAAAATTTGCTGGTTATACTGCTGCATGCTATTAGCAATTCCTGCTATGGCCAATCACCTTAAGGGTGGCTGGGTGCAATACATCTATTTGGGTGCAGGTGCAAACAATACCAACAGGTATCAAATTATTGTCAGACAATACCTCGATTGTAATTCCACTCCCGCTCAGGTTGATCAGCAAGTATATCTTGGAATTTATTCAGGAGCTTCATTAGTGCAACAACATACGGTCAGGTTAACTGGTACGGATATTTTAAACAAAAGTAGTTTTGACCCATGCATTAATCCTGCACCCAGAGTTTGTTACAGAATTGATCGCTACGAACAAATTGTGGAACTGCCAGTAACAACAGGTGTTTACACCCTGGCCGTACAGCGCTGTTGTAGAATTGCAGGCATTGTCAACGTCAGTCAGTCTAACACCGTTGGGGTAACTTACACCAATACAATCCCAGGTACCATAACCACATTTAGTTTTGCGAATAACAGTAGCCCAGTATTTGCACAAAAAGATACCGCTGTTGTTTGCTATAACTCTCCCATCAATTTTGATTTTAGTGCTTCAGATCCTGATGGCGACTCATTAAGTTATGCATTCTGCGATGGCATTATTGGTGGAGACAATACAGGAACAGGTGTTCAGCCAAATCCACCAAGTCCACCGCCTTACAACAGCGTTTTTTATAATCCCGGATTCTCAGGTGCACAGCCATTAGGTGCCCAAGTACGTATTGATCCAAGAACAGGCCTCATTTCAGGTACTACGCCAAATACTGTTGGCGATTATGTTGTTGCGGTTTGCGTAAGCGAGTTTAGAAATGGATTTTTGGTTGGTATTACCCGAAAGGAGATCCATGTCACCGTTGCGAATTGCCAAATATCAGCTGCGAGATTAGATCCACAGTATATTTCCTGTGACGGATTCACCTTGAGCTTTTTCAACCAATCAACTTCGTCTGATATCAATAGTTATCTATGGACATTTGGAACAGGCAGACCTTTGATTGACACTACATCTCAACCTACACCCACTTTCACTTATCCTGATACAGGTACTTACCGACTGAAGTTGCGTGTAAGAACCGTAGGCGGCTGCGCAGATTCTACTACAGCTACAGTAAAAGTGTATCCAGGTTTTGTACCTTCCTTTAATATCACTGGCACTTGTTACCTTAACCCATTTCAGTTTAACAATACTTCTTTTACACGCTATGGGGTGATTGACAGTGTGGCATGGGATTTTGGCGAAACATCCATCACAACAGATACTTCTTCTCAGTATAATCCCAGATATACTTATCCCAACGCTGGCAACAGAGATATCAGACTCTATATCCGAAACAGCAAGGGCTGCGAAGCAGATACCGTCATTACGCTCGCAGTAAGAGACAAACCACTGATACCACTTCCCTTCAGAGATACACTTATTTGTAGCATTGACTCGGTACCAATCCTAACCAATATCCCTACAGGTATTGTTGACTGGTTTCCGAAAACAAATATGCTCAGGGGAAATACAGCCAACCCAATTGTCTTTCCCAAAGACACAACCAAGTATTATGTAACAGTTAATGATAATGGCTGCCAGAACATAGACTCACTCACTGTAAATGTGCTTGATTTTATTTCGGTTGAATTACCTAGAGATACCGGCATTTGTTTAAGTGATAATATCACTATAAGACCAACCAGCTTCGCCACAAGTTATCAATGGTCTCCAGCAACCGGCCTTAATAATTCACGAACAAAAAATCCGATAGCTACTCCATTGGTTACAACAAAATATTTGGTAACAGCCAATCTAGGCTATTGTCAGGCAAGAGATTCTATTACAGTTTTTGTAACACCATACCCACAGGCAAATGTTACTGAAGACACTGCAATCTGTTTTGGTGAAAGGATACAATTGAACGGAAGAATTGTAGGCTCCAGTTTCAGCTGGTCGCCAGCAGCATCTTTATTAGGCAGCAATACACTCAACCCTATTGCTGGGCCTTCCCGAACGACCACTTATTATTTAACTGTAAGAGATACTATTGGATGCCCTAAACCTTTTCAAGATTCTGTAAGAGTCACGGTAGTGCCGCCGATTACTGTGAATGCTGGCAGTGATACCGCTGTTGTAGCCAATCAACCACTACGCTTATTTGCAGTCAGCAGCACACCAGATTTTCAATTTAATTGGACACCCAATATTGGCTTAAATGATCCAAACATTGCTAACCCAGTTGCGACAATCAGTTTGGGAACAGATTCTGTTTTGTACCGGGTAAGGGTAACCGGTCCGGGCGGCTGTTATGGAGAAGATTTCATTAAGGTTCGTGTGTTTCAAACAGACCCTGAACTCTGGATTCCTTCTGCGTTTACGCCCAATAAAGACGGCAGGAACGATGTTTTCAAACCCATCCCCGTTGGCATCAGCTCCATTGTTCAGTTCAGCATTTTTAATAGATGGGGACAACTTGTTTTCACTACCCGCGAATTGAATAAGGGCTGGGATGGTATCTATGACGGCATAGCTCAGCCAGCAGGCACTTACGTATATCAGGCAGAAGCAATAGACTATACTGGCAAACGTGTTCAGAAAAAAGGTAGTTTCATTTTAATCAGATAACGGAGTCTAGCTATTATTTTCATTCCTTTGCGACCTAAAGTCGATCATATGCCAAAGACGATTCTGATTACCGGTGCCACTTCAGGTTTTGGAAAAGCGATTGCAGAAACTTTTGCTGCTGCTCAATGGAATTGTATCATCACCGGCAGAAGAGCAGACCGACTTGACTCGCTTGCAACAGAACTACAGCAAAAATTTGGCATAGCTGTGCATACCCTTTGTTTTGATGTACAAAATCGCAAAGCAGTTTTTGCGGCCATTGAATCCTTACCACAAAACTGGCAAAGCATTGATGTATTGGTGAACAATGCAGGTCTTGCATTAGGTCGTGATTCTTTCGATCAGGCCAATTTGGATGATTGGGATACGATGATGGATACCAATGTAAAAGGATTGATGTATGTAAGCAAAGCTGTATTACCATTGATGATTGCACGTAAGACAGGCCATATCATCAATATTGGTTCAACCGCTGGCAAAGAAGTGTATAAAGATGGTAATGCCTATTGCGCAAGCAAACATGCAGTAGATGCCATCAGCAAAGCCATGCGTATTGATTTGTTGCCACACCGCATCAAAGTAACGGCGATTCATCCCGGTGCAGCAGAAACAGAATTTTCAATTGTGCGCTTTAAAGGAGATGAAAACAAAGCTGCAACTGTGTATGAAGGTTATCAACCCTTAGTAGCAAAAGACATTGCAGACACGGCTTTTTATTGCGCCAATTTACCGGAGCATGTTTGTATCAATGATTTAACCATCACCTGCTTAGCTCAAGCCAACTCTTTTTACTTACACAAGTGAGTGTAATGGGTCATTGAGTGCCGATTGAAAATCATTCCAGATCTCTTGTACAACTGCTGCTGCAGGTTGAATGGATTGCATCATCGCACTTACTTGTCCAATCTCCAGCTCACCTTGTTCCATATCGCCTTCAAACATGCCCTTCTTGGCTCTGCCTCGGCCAAGTAATTGATTCAACTCTGCAGCATCCGCACCGCGCAACTCAGCTTCGCGCACCTGATCTGCAAATACATTCTTCAATAAACGAACTGGTACAGTTTTCTTCATCTGCAACAAAGTATCACCTTCTTTTGCTTGGATAATGGCTTGCTTAAAATCAGGATGCGCAGATGCTTCGTTAGTACACACAAATCGGCTACCAATCTGCACCCCATCTGCTCCCAAGACCATGGCTGCCAACATTTGTCGGCCAGTTGCAATACCGCCTGCAGCAATCACAGGAATCTTTACCGCTGCTTTCACCAAAGGAATCAACACCATGGTGGTGGTTTCTTCTCGCCCATTATGCCCACCAGCTTCAAAACCCTCAGCTACCACCGCATCACATCCGGCTTGTTCCGCTTTCTGTGCAAACTTGCTACTACTCACCACATGAACCACTTTGATACCGTGTGCTTTCAGTTTATTCGTCCATGTTCCTGGATTACCTGCACTCGTAAAGACCACCGGCACTTTTTCTTCGATAATGATCGCTATTTGTTGCTCAATATCCGGATACAACAAGGGTAGGTTCACGCCGAATGGTTTATTGGTAGCCGCTTTGCATTGCTGAATATGCTCGCGCAGCACATCAGGATACATACTACCTGCACCAATAATACCCAAACCGCCCGCATTACACACGGCACTGGCCAACTTCCAACCACTTACCCAAACCATGCCTGCTTGAATAATGGGATACTCAATTCCCAATAATTGGGTGATACGTTGATTCATCTGCATACTTAAAGGTAAACAGCTGATAACAAAAAAGGACCCGTTGGGTCCTTCACTAAAAATATTTTTATGGATTAACCAAAGTCGATTTCTGTATTGTCGCCGATATTCAGACTTCTACTCAAACCTTTTACTGCAGCATCACTACCAATCAATGAATTATCCAACACCACTTCAAACAAATTGGTATATGAACCAATGATACTATCACGAACAATGGAATATTCAATAGTAGTATTTGCGCCAATCGCAACGTGCGGACCAATGATACTATTCTTAATCGTACAACCCGGCGCAATACTTACCGGCGGAATGATGATCGTATCTTGAAAACCATGACCGTCTTCTACATTGCCTCCAGTTTTCTTCAGCAATGTAGCATTGCTTTCCAGCAGTGATTCTTTCTTACCGCAATCGAACCAGTTCTTCACTTTGAAAGATTTGAACTTGGCACCGCGACGAATCATGCAATCCAACGCATCGGTTAAGTTATACTCACCATGGCTCTTGATGTCTTGCACAAACAAGTGATGCAGACATTCAAACAGAAAATCTGATTCCTTGATTTTATACAAACCCACCAGCGCCATATTGCTCTTTGGAATGGCAGGCTTTTCTACTACTTGCTCAATAAATCCGTCTTCACCAATACTGGCTACACCAAAATTGCGTGGATCATCTACTTTCTTTACACCCAACATGCTGTAAGGACTATCCAGCACTTCCTTCACATCAAATTCGCAGATGGTATCACCCAAGACCACGAATACTTCATCATCACCTACGATGTTCTTAGTGAGTTCAATCGCGTGTCCTGTACCCTGTCTTTCATTCTGATACACAAAATGTGTGGTAAGATCAGGATAGGTTTGCTCTACGTATTCATGAATTTTTTCACCGAGATAGCCTACGATGAAAATAAACTCATTGATACCTGCTTCATGCAATTGATCAACAATAAAGCTGAGAATGGTTTTGCCCGCGATGGGGATCAAAGCCTTGGGTTGGGTATATGTATGTGGCCTCAGTTTGGCACCTGCACCAGCCACGGGTATGATTGCTTTCATTAACCAGGGGGATTTTACGCTCGGTTCATTCGCACTTATTCGCTTGCCCTCAAGCGGGCGTGAAATTAGGGAAATCCCCCAAAATGGGCAATGATTGTGGATAGTTGCTTGATAATCAAGGTCTACAATTTTATGGACTTCTCTTAGGCATGCAGTAGTTTTGGCGAAAATTATGGCAATGCAAAGAGATCAGGTTGTATTTGATTTAATCAATCAGGAACTGGCCAGACAAAGAAGAGGCATTGAACTGATTGCATCGGAAAACTTTACTAGTCTGCAAGTGATGCAGGCCATGGGGCATGTGATGACGAATAAGTATGCGGAAGGCTACCCTGGCAGAAGATACTATGGTGGTTGTGAAATTGTGGATCAGACTGAGCAAATTGCCATTGACCGACTGAAGCAAATCTTTGGCGTAGAATATGCCAACGTACAACCACACAGTGGTGCGCAAGCCAACGCAGCATTGATGCTGGCCATCTTGCAGCCCGGTGATCCTATTCTCGGTCTCGACCTGAGCATGGGCGGTCACCTCACGCATGGTTCTGCAGTAAACTTCAGCGGTAAATTATACAAGCCACATTTCTATGCAGTTACCAAAGAAACTGGTTTGGTGGATTATGAAATGTTGGAAGCAAAAGCCCGTGAAGTAAAACCAAAACTAATCATATGCGGTGCGAGTGCTTATAGCCGTGATTGGGATTATGCACGTATCCGCAAAGTAGCCGATGAAGTAGGTGCTTTTGTGATGGCAGATATGGCACACCCTGCGGGTTTGATCGCCAAAGGTTTACTGAACTCCCCATTTGATCATTGCCATTTCGTTACTTCTACAACACATAAAACATTGCGCGGCCCACGTGGTGGTATTATCCTGATGAAAAAGGATTTCGAAAATCCTTTCGGTCTTACAGACCCCAAGGGTAATCTCCGCATGATGAGTAACCTGATTGATATGGCTGTGTTCCCCGGCACACAGGGTGGTCCTTTGGAACATGTGATTGCCGCCAAAGCCATTGCCTTCGGTGAGATTCTGACTGATGAGTTTCTGGTATACCAACAACAAGTACAAAAGAATGCACAGGCCATGGCCAAAGCATTTGTGGACAGAGGCTACCATATCACCAGCGGCGGAACCGATAACCACCTGATGCTGATTGACCTACGCAATAAGAATATCAGTGGTAAAAAAGCAGAACAAGTATTGGGCCATGCAGATATTACCGCTAACAAGAACATGGTTCCTTATGATGACAAGAGTGCATTTGTAACATCAGGTATTCGTTTTGGTGTTGCTGCAATTACGACTCGTGGTATGCAGGAAGCACATATGGAGTTTGTAGTGAATACCATTGATAGTGTGCTGATGAATGCTGATGACAGTGCTAAACTGGCTGCATTGAAAAAAGAAGTGAACAGCTTTATGGAGCAGTTCCCTTTATATCCTGAACTTGGTTAAATTAGTACTATGCTACAACGTTTACAAACTGTTTGGTTATTGCTTGCGGCTGTGCTGGAAGCAGCCACTTTGCGTCTCTCTTTTTTTAGTGGTAACAAATTAGACGCAGCTACTAATCAGAAAACATGGATCGAATTCACTGCTATGCAAAATGTGTTTATCCTTATTTTGACTATTGCTATAGCTGTTGCGGCATTGGTTGCTATTTTCATGTATAAAGATCGTAAGCGTCAGTTATTGATTACCCTCATAACAACAGTAGTATCTGTAGTAGCTATTTTATTGTACTTCCAGCAAAAGACCAATTTTGTAGAAGCCAATCTGGATCTTACCGCACTCACCGCCTTTTTTGTACCGGTCTTTCTGCTCCTTGCAGCAAGAGGTATTTATCAAGATGATCAGTTGGTGAAGAGCGCAGATAGGTTGCGTTAATCATCCTCACAAACATCTTTCCGCTGCGCGATCTGTTGATCGCGCAGTTTTTTTGCCCCATACCCAACCCCTGCTGCCAACAATACACTCAGCCCACCATCAATAGGTGCATCTTCTACATTGTTGTTGAAACCAGGCTGTGCTTTGCCGGAAAAATAGAGACAGGTTAGTATCAAGAGGATGATCCATTTTCTTCTTTGCATATACAACTGTTTATCGGTATATCCATCTGCGTACTAGCGTCATAGAACCAAAATGCAAACGAATCACGTATTGATCTTTGGGCAATTGTTGCAAGCGCAAAGTCTGCTCCAACCTGCGTGTTTTACCAAAATGGTACACAGCAACACGCACACCCTGCAGGTTAACAATATCTATACTTGCTTCTGCTGCAGCAGTATCTGCCTGCAAACGTATTTGCAGCAATCCATCCTGACTAATACCTGGATAAACAATAAAATAAGGCTCCTTACGCGGCGGCAGATAATAGCGCTTATTCAATATTTCAAAACGCTTAGTTCCGTAAGTATTCGTATCCGCTGATACTTGAAAACGATACACCGTATCTCTATGCAATCGAAATTTGGTTTTAGTAAAATGATCGATGAACAACCAATTGGTGTCCTTTTCTAATTCGTGAGTCTGTATATCGATTTGATACAGTCCAGGCTGCACCCGTTGCAACACCAAGGGCACCTGAGCACTTGTGGGCGGACGTTTATCAACACTCACCTGTTTGCCATCAGCTGTTATACTGAAAAGATTCGCATCCGGGTTGAATAACTTGGGTGCATCAGCCCGCGTGAAATTCTCTTTCGCGCTGTCTTCCAAATGCAAGGCCCAGCGATCCCAAACTATCTTATCCGAGCGAAGTGTGAGTAATATTTTCTTTACTGCCTGTGCTGTATTGTTTTGAAACAAATCAAAACCCGATGGCTGCGTGGTCTTATCTGATTCCCTAAACTGTAGCTGCGCATTCGACTGTAGCGCTTCCACAAAGAAAGCACCACCTATCGGCAAGACCATATCTTCTGAGAAATCATGCACCGTATACCCACCTCTGGTACCACGATCAATTTGCCACAGATAAATATAATCGCCAACACCAGTGCGCTGCACATGCTTCAACTGCACAGATGCAGGATAAGGATTGGCCACCAGATTAAACCCGGTATGCAGACCCTGCGTAAGATTGATGGTAACATTACCCGTATTTACTTTGCCCTCCATGGCAACAATGGTGGGCTGTACCGTATAACCTAAACCACCATCCATGCCCTGTTCTTTGGCTCCACGATAAAACACTTTAATACCCTGACCAACACGCCAGGCATTACTGGCTTGTCCGTTTGTATGCGTAAACGCTTGCCAGCCGGCTTGTAACCCCTCATGTGTAGTATTGATGGCCGCTGCAGGATCATAGCGAAAAGCAGAAGGATTATTGGTACCGCTTGCATCAAAACCATTACCTGTGCCTGCTTGTCCGGTAATAGCAATTTCTCCAGCACCATTCAATTCATTCAAACCAATACTATGTCTGAAAGGATGCCCCATGAAACGAAAAGCACGCTTGCTAGGGAACTGATCAGCTCTGCCGCCACCGCTGAAATATTTTTCAACGTTGATCTTTCCTGTACTACCATACGTAATGTTAGCAGTTCCAAGTGGTGCGATATAGGCTGAAGTGATTGCATTGGCTTTCAATCTCAAAGCACAAGTATCTGTTGCGAGTGTAACTCCGTCTGCCAATTGTACAAAACCATGCACACTAATACTGTGGCGCATGGTCTTAGTTCCAGGCGCAGTAACGATTAAGCGATGGTATTGCTGGGGGTCCATCGCTAACTGGTCAGCAGAATGACTCAATAAATTCTGTGAGCCATTGCGTGCATAAATCACTTGTCCCTCATTGATGAAGAAACTGCATTCCATTCTCGGACTGGCACCAAAGAGTATCAACTTTCCATTGGGACCGATATACACAGTATCACATCTGTTACTAGATGTACGCGTGATCACTTGGTTGGTAGCAGATTGATCAGAACGAAGTGTGCCACCCGTAATAAAAACATCGCCGCTGGCGGCTACACCACCATCTGCCGACAAACGATTGTTGCGCATATTCACTGCACCGGAAGTGAAATAAAATGCACGGGCTTTGATTGCAGTGAAGCAAATGATCGTATCTGTTGGGTTAATGGCAAACTCAATCCTTCCTGAATCTGTTAAACCGGCATTGCCCCATTCACCAGCAGCCAAAAAAGTGCGCGACATACCCACTACGCGTAATCGTCCATCAATTCCGGCAGTAATGGTTCTCGCGCCCGGACTCGCACTACTACTCGTGACCATATCTACATTGCTGGTAACAGCTGTTCCGGTATACGCACGCAGCTTACCATGCAGGTCTAATTTCTGCTGACCAATAGCCAGCGTAGCACCAGTATGCAGATGCAAATCTTTACAAGCGAAACCAGCCTGATCTACCGTTACACGATGTGCTTGTTGAATAAAGACATTGTCCGATGCACCCGGTGCAACTGATGCAGCAGCCCAAACACCATTGGCTCTTTTTTGCCAAACAGCAGGATCACTCCAATTACCGGAGCGAACAGAACGGTAATCACCATCAGTCTGAGCGGCCAGACGAAGCAGCAGGAAAACGCTGCACAATAGAACAACCACAAACCTCATAACACTTGTTTTTAAGCGTTCAGGAGGTTAAACTTTGGTTATACTATTGGGGAAACAAAAAAGGGATTAGTGACATAAAACTAATCCCCTCATTTTTTCAAAACAAGTACTTGTTATCACAAGAAGTTGAGGCCAAAACAGAAAAGTTGTATCAGAGATATTTAGCCGTGTAAGAACCTTTCTGCTTTTTCAGCGCATCAGGTGTGCCGGCAAAGACCAATTGTCCGCCGCCATCACCCGCTTCGGGGCCCATATCAATGACCCAATCAGCAGCGCGAATCACATCTGTATTGTGTTCAATCACAATCAATGAATGGCCCTGTTCAATCAATGCACGGAAAGATTTCAGCAACTTCTGAATATCATGAAAATGCAAACCGGTTGTAGGCTCATCAAAGATGAAGAGAATATGTCCCTGCGCCTTTCCTCTGCCTAAAAAGCTAGCCAGCTTCACACGCTGCGCTTCACCGCCGGATAAAGTATCGGATGATTGTCCCAGCTTTACATAACCCAAGCCCACATCCTGTAAAGGCTGAATAGCTCTGGCGATTGTAGCACCTTCTTTACCGCTGTCGGCTGCGCCGAAAAAAGCAATCGCATCATCCACACTCATGTCCAATACATCATGAATACTCTTGCCTTTAAACGTTACTTCCAGCACTTCTTCTTTGAATCTCTTACCGCCACATGCTTCACAAGTCAAGTGCACATCTGCGAGGAATTGCATTTCTACAATTTGCTCACCTTCACCTTTACAAGTATCGCATCGGCCGCCATCTACGTTGAAGGAAAAATGCTTGGGCTGAAAACCACGCATCTTCGACAAAGCCTGTTTGGCATAGAGATCACGAATCTCATCATAGGCTTTGATATAGGTAATAGGGTTGCTGCGCGATGATTTACCAATTGGATTCTGATCAATTAGCTCGATTTGTGAAATCAAATCTATATCGCCTGTGATGGCACGAT
This sequence comes from Chitinophagales bacterium, assembly GCA_017303835.1. Classification (NCBI taxonomy): domain Bacteria; kingdom Pseudomonadati; phylum Bacteroidota; class Chitinophagia; order Chitinophagales; species Chitinophagales bacterium. The sequence goes on along the minus strand of JAFLBI010000002.1, from coordinate 184,338 downwards.
GAAAACCAACTTTATCTGCAAATTCACCCTTGATCTTCTGCAAAGCAGGATAGAGAATCTGTTTCACCAAAGTGGTCTTACCACTACCACTCACACCACTCACCACACAAAGTGTATTCAATGGAAAGGATACATCAATATTCTTGAGGTTATTATGTCTTGCACCTTCCACCGTAATGGTATTATGCCATTTGCGTGGTTTATCAGGTATGGCAATACTGAGTTTGCCGGAAAGGTATTGTCCCGTTAAACTTTTACCATTCACAATAATGGCATCGTAATTACCTGCAGCCACTACTTCGCCACCCAAGTGCGATGCCAGCGGACCCATGTCAATGATATGATCTGCTTCACGCATCATAATCTCATCATGCTCTACCACCACTACGGTATTACCCAAATCGCGCAGCGACTTTAAGACACCAATCAAACGCGCGGTGTCTCTTGCATGTAAGCCAATCGATGGCTCATCCAAAATGTATAAAGAATTGGTGAGGTTGCTACCCAAACTTCTGGTGAGCTGTATGCGCTGACTCTCACCGCCACTCAAACTATTCGCCAATCGGTTTAAAGTAAGATAACCCAAGCCCACATCTACCAGTGTCTGCAAACGCTGATGTACTTCCAGTAAAATACGCTTAGCCACTTGCTGCTGATAGGGAGATAACTCGAGCTGCTTGAACCATTGCAATAAATCCTTGGTCTGCATTTCGCAGAGTTCACCAATATGCTTATCGCCCACTTTTACATACAATGCTTCTTTGCGCAAGCGATAGCCGTTACAATCATGACAGGTGGTGCGTCCACGATAACGACTTAGCAAAACTCGGAATTGTACTTTGTACAGGTTCTGCTCTACGTCTTTGAAGAAATCATCAATGCCATAGGCATGGGCATTGCCCTTCCATAAAATTTGGTACTGCTCTTCTGTTAAATCCGCAATGGGCTTGTGCACAGGAAAACCAAACTTCACAGCACCTTTAACAAACTGCTCGCGCCACCAACCCAGTTTCTCTCCTTTCCACGGTGCTACCGCACCATCGTATACACTCAATCTTCTATCAGGAATGACGAGTTCTTCATCAATACCCAGGACCTGACTAAACCCTTCACAGGTTGGACAAGCACCAAATGGATTATTGAAAGAAAATAAATTGGGTACAGGCTCTTCAAACTGAATACCATCCAATTCAAAACGATTGCTGAAGGATTGCATACGTGCACCATCCACTTCCACCAGCATTTCACCTTCGCCTTCGTAAAAAGCCGTACCGGCAGAATCACTAAGACGATGGATATCTTCTTCTTCAAAATCCTTCACCACCATTCTATCGATCAGTACGTAGGCAGTATTTCCTTTCTTATCCAATGATTGCTTGAGTGCTTTATCATCCAGCTCCAACAATTCCTCAATTCGCATCAATTGTGCTACATCCAAAGTCTTCAAGTACATACGCGAAAAACCTTTCTGCATGAGGATGTTCAGCTCTTCGCGACTATCACGCTTGGCATGTTGTTTAAATGCAACCAACAGAACCACTTTACTGCCATGTGGCAGGCTTTGTACAATTTTCACCACATCAGCCACATCGTCTTTCTTCACTTCTTGTCCGCTCACAGGAGAAATCGTCTTACCCGCACGTGCATAAAGCAAACGCAGGTAATCATAAATCTCTGTCATGCTACCCACCGTACTTCTTGGAGTGCGAGTGATCACTTTTTGTTCGATGGCAATGGCCGGACAAAGTCCCTTGATATAATCCACATCGGGCTTTACCATTCTGGCCATGAACTGACGCGCATAAGCGCTGAGGCTTTCTGCATATCGACGCTGACCTTCTGCAAATAAGGTATCAATCGTAAGAGATGATTTACCGCTGCCCGAAACACCAGTTACAACGATGAGTTTGTTACGCGGAAAACTGACGCTCACATTTTTGAGGTTGTGTGTGCGTGCACCTTTGATGAGGATTTGATCCTGCGCTTCCAGTGTAGGTTGTTTCGGTTGTACTGCGGTCTTTGCCATGGCTCAGCAAGATAACATCTAAACGATTTCATGGTTCAAAAGCCATGTGAATAACTGCCCCCCCTGGTTTGAATCTTTTCCACAAGTAAGCGGCGCGATAAACCATTGGCTAATTTTCGTACCGAAAGATGCATTAACCCGTATGCAACTTTGATAATCAAGCCGTCCAGCATCCGTGAATGACCGTACCTAACCCAAAATTGAAGCTATGAAAACATTGGACCAGGCATCTGATCTGCAATTGATACGTGCTTTCCAGGAAGCCGGCGATATGCAGTCCCTGGAAACGCTGATCAACCGGTACAAAGACAAGATTTACTCTTCTATCTTGTTCTTTGTGAAGGACACTTATCTCGCTGAAGATCTCTTTCAGGATGTCTTCATCAAAATCATCGACACATTACGCAACAAACGCTATACTGAAGAAGGTAAATTTTTGCCCTGGGCTTTGCGTATTGCACACAATCTCTGTGTTGATTATTTCAGAAAAGTAAAGCGTACACCTACCATCAAGACCAGCGAGAACAAAGACATTTTTGAAATGATCAATCTGGCTGAGCCCGGTATGGATAGCAAAATGATGCAGGGACAAAGCCACGACAGAGTAAGAAAAATGCTGGATCTCTTACCTGAGGAACAAAGAGAGATTATTGTATTGCGCCATTATGCGAATATGAGCTTTAAGGAAATTGCACAAGTAACCAATTGCAGTATCAATACTGCATTAGGCCGAATGCGTTATGGTCTCATCAATCTGCGTAAGATGATGGTGGAAAAGCAAATAGCGCTCTAAACCAATACTAACTACAAAGGAGAACGGCCCGCTTTTTGCGGGCTGTTTGCTTTTACATTCATAAAGTAATATCTTAACAGCATGCTATCGTTTTGGAATAGAGTGGTGATGCAGTCAGTTGCGGGAAAATCGAAGGAGCATTTTGCGCCATCAAGGTATCAATATGCAAAAAAAGCAAGGTTGGCCAGACTAAATATAAGGCGCAACCTGAAAGATATCGTGCTCTTACTGATTGCAGTAGCATCAGCTGGATTTGGACTCAAAGGTTTTTTATTACCGAACGGATTTATAGATGGTGGCGCAGTAGGTATTTCGCTTTTACTTGCTGAGACCACCAGTTTTCAGCTCTCAGCTTTACTGATTATTGTAAACACCCCTTTCATCATCATGGGGCTGCGCATAATTGGCCTTGAGTTCGCCATTAAAACGGCATTGGCCATTATTGCACTTGCAGCTGCTGTAGCCATTATTCCCTATCCACAAATCACACAAGACAAATTATTGGTAGCTGTATTCGGCGGTTTTTTTCTCGGAGCAGGTATCGGTCTTGCAGTAAGAGGTGGTGGTGTATTAGATGGCACAGAAGTGCTGGCCATTTCCATCAGTAGAAAAACAGGTGCAACCATTGGTGATATCATACTCATCATCAATATCATCATCTTCTCTTTTGCGGCATGGCTCCTATCGCTCGAAGTAGCTTTATACTCTATCTTAACCTATCTAGCTGCATCAAAAACTGTTGACTTCATTATCGAGGGTCTGGAAGAATATACAGGCGTAACCATCATATCCCCTAAGGCAGAACAGATACAGGACATGATCATCAATGTGCTGCGCAGAGGTGTTACCATCTACAAAGGCGAGCGTGGTTATGGCAAAAAAGGGCATAGCACACATGAAATGCGCATCGTCTTTACAGTGGTTACCCGACTGGAAGTGGCCAAGCTAAATGCTGAGATTGAAAAGATAGACCCCAATGCTTTTGTGGTGATGAACAGTATCAAAGACACCAAGGGTGGTATGATTAAAAAGCGACCGCTGAAAAAATAATCAGGGATTGCGTTTCGCAAACTCAGCTTTTACCATATCCAAGTGTTGAATGAATTTCTGCACATCAGGATCATAGCCATATTTGATATTGCTAAGTGGTTCGCCTTTCAAATCTAAGAACATGTACAAGGGCTGAGAATTGAAGCCAAACTTAGTGATCTCATAATCCAGATTCTTCGCGCCTTCAGTCAGCATCATTTCCCCATCCTTATTCTTATACTGCTCATTGAGTGGCAGTTCCTGCGATTCATCTACGTATAAACTGATGAGTACAAAATCTTCCTTCATTCTGCGCAACACTTCTGGATCTTTCCATACTTCCTGCTCCATCTTACGACAATTGGCACAACTATGTCCGGTAAAGTCAAGCATCACCGGTTTATTCAAAGCTTTTGCTGCTGCCATGCCTTCTTCCAATGTGAAGTAAGCGGTTAAACCATAAGGCATATGCAACTTATCAGTTAAACGTTTGGGCGGTTGAGCAGCACTGTTATTGCTACTTGTAACATGTGTACCGTTGCCAATCTTGTATTTGAGTTCGTTGAGGTTGAAATCCTGTGTACCTTCTGGTGGAATCAAACCACTCAGGTGACGCAAAGGCGCACCCCAGAGACCAGGCACGAGATACACTGCAAATGAGAATGAGGCTATCGCGAAGAATAATCTCGGTACAGATACATAAGGCAGATCACTATCATGTGAAAATTTCAGCTTGCCCAAAAGATAAAGGCCCATCAAGGCAAAGATGACAATCCACAATACGAGAAATACATCTCTATCGAGTAAACGCCAGTGATAAATCAAATCCACATTGGATAAGAATTTCAACGCCAATGCCAACTCAATAAAGCCAAAACACACTTTTACTGAGTTCAACCATCCACCACTCTTGGGTAATGATTGCAACATTGAAGGGAAAAATGCAAACAAAGAGAATGGCAAAGCCAATCCCACACCAAAACCCAACATACCAATAATTGGTGCGAGTGTAATGCCCTGTCTGCTTGTCTCACCCAATAAAGTACCTACTATCGGACCTGTACAAGAAAAAGAAACAATCACCAAGGTTAAAGCCATGAAGAAAATACCGGATAAACCACCTTTGCTTGCCTGCGCATCTGCTTTGTTGGCCCAGCTATTTGGCAGCTCCAGTTCAAATGCGCCGAAGAATGAAATCGCAAAGACAATGAAGATGGCAAAGAAAATAAGGTTGCTGATGGCGCTGGTAGAAATCTGGTATAATATATCATCGCCGAATAAGAGCACCAAGACAATGGTTGGGATAGTGTAGATCGCAATAATAGATGCAGAGTACCACAAAGCATTGCGTACACCTTCAACTCTGGTTTTGCTGCGCTTGAGGAAAAAACTGACTGTTACCGGAACAAGCGGAAATACGCATGGTGTGATGATCGCCAGAAAACCTGCCAATAAAGTAAACCAGAAGATATTCCAGAGCGAGTCCTTCGTGATATCATTCACTACTTCTGATTGTGCAGCGTTTGCCACAGGCACCATTACACGAAAAGCTTCTTCACCGCTGGGATATTCATCGCCTTTCTTTGCCAGCCATGCAAATGAACCTTTGATGAGCAAACTATCTGTAGCAGCAAGCCTGATAGGCACTGAAAACACAACACTATCCGCAAACAATCTGTTTTGTTCCGCATCGATGATTAAGCTACCCTGCTCTGTTGCTGTATCGCTGATTGCTGTTCGCGTTTCTACAGCACTATCCAGGATAAATTTGCTGATGAAAGGATCATCTTCACCACGTTTTTTTACAGAGAACACCTGAACGCCTTTTGCAATCGAGAGTTTGGCTTCCAACTGCACAATACTATCATTCACACGCTTGTGTCCAAAAGCAAACTGCACAGGCTTTTCCTGTGCAGTGGCCCACTGTACCATGGAGCAAAACGCCAAGAGTACAAGTAATATTTTCTTCATACTTATTGCAGCTTAATATCGAACTTTTTATTTGTGGGTGGCAGGCACTGACTATCATCGCACACCATAAACAATACGCTACCAGTTACATTGGTTTTTACACCAGCTTTTACTTTCACGGTTTGTACAAATGTGACTTCATTAGAGAAAAAGCGTACTTCTGTTTCAAAGATTTTATCCTGAATCTTCTGAAGCTTACCAATCTCCTTCACTTTACCTTCCAACTTTACCAAAGGATTGGCATTAAAACTAAACTTGGTTGGAACGGGCCCGCCATCTGGTGTGAACTGAGAGTATAAATGCCAGGGCTTGGGTACAACAGCTTTAATCACCAAATCATAAGTGTCTGCTGATTTTTTTTGCGCACTGAAAGTCCAACCAACAGGCTCTTTAATCTGCGCACCCACAGAACTAGTCAGCAACACCGCAACCATCCAAACAAAAAAACGCTTCATAGGTATTAATTGAGTCCGAGTAATTCAAATACTTTTTTGCCATCCAAATTATTGAGGGCTGCAGATGTTGCACGCTCAGGGTGTGGCATCATACCAAATACGTTACCGGCTTTATTTCGGATGCCGGCAATATTTCTTTCCGCACCATTGGGGTTAAAAGCAGCATCAATATTGCCTTGTGCATCGCAATAGCGGAACAAAATCTGGCCATTCTTTTCCAATTCATCCAGCGTAGCTGCATCAGCATAATAACGACCCTCACCATGTGCAATCGGGATTTGCAAAGCACTGGTCTGCTCGTTCCTGATATACACGTTTTTACAAATGAACTGTTGATTGGCATTCTGCAACAAAACGCCAGGAAGCAGATGACTTTCGCATAAAATCTGGAATCCATTGCAGACACCCAGTACTTTACCGCCTTTGTTGGCAAACTCAATCACTTGTTGCATCAAGGGACTAAATCTGGCAATCGCACCGCAGCGGAGATAATCGCCGTAAGAGAAACCACCGGGCAATACAATGCAGTCCTCTGTAGAAAACATACTGAGATCATGGTCTTTATGCCATAGCATAATCACTTCTTTGCCAAGATCTTGCTGCAGGGCATCCTGCATATCTCTGTCGCAATTAGAGCCGGGGAATACAACAACGCCAAATTTCATCGCTAAAAATTGAGCCGTAAAGGTAAGTGCTGCCCTGTTAAGGCCCTTGCTAATTTTTGACCAAAACCCAATTATTGTGGACAATAATGACCACGGCTAGCCAGAACAAAAGATTGGGTATCAATAACCTTTTGGGATATAAGAACCCACAGGAGGCAAAAGCAGCTGCAGGCACCAATAACAAAATTGCGGCATGAATATCCGCACCATTGAAAATAAGCGGCACCGGCAATAGCAGGATTAGCATCACGATGAGGACACTCCAACTTTTCCTGATTTGAATGACCATACGGGCATTTTGCCATTGCCAGTGATAGAACCCGTTTAAGACAATCAGGCAAAATAGCGCCACAGCACCCCAATACCATTCGTCTGCACCCTTAACTACCTCCAGGAAGAATCCGATATCAGGCAGATAATCATTAATTGCCTCCAGTTGGTTGGTCAGAAACAAAGCGGACCCCAAAAAATAGTACGGCAAAATGATGCCCATCAAGAGTACAACCCATTCGGCTGGCCTGAAAGGGCGCACAACAGCCAATGCAAACAAAACCACTAAAACCATGATGGCCGTTGGGTGGTATGCCATTACTGCCAGGCTAATCAGTAGGCCCGTATTAAAAAGCAATGACTTGGGAGAACCATGATTATACAATTTCGTAAGCATGGTAAATACCAACATAACCAGCGAGTTGGCAATCAATGCAGGTGAAAGCACAGACCATTCAGGGAAAAAACCGGTAAATAAGATATAGGCCATTGCCGTGGTGAAGGCATTGGTATGCAGCATCTTGAGGTTATTCAAAAGCAGATTAAGCTGAATAGCCTGTAACAGGATAAGTCCATGATATATCCATATTAAAGCCCAGGCAGGTGTGTGCGACAGTAAACGCCTGAGCAAAGTAGAGAGCATACCATCGTCGCCCGTTGACAACATAGGAGGTATCACAAAGAAATGGGCATGTACGCCCAAGCTCAGGAGCAAAAGCAATACCAGTACAACTAATGAATTATCCCTGAAAAGAAAAACCACGCAGCTTGGTGTTAAAGGTCAATTTTAGCAAAGCAAATGAAATTCTTGTACATACTCGGCATAATCAATTGCCTTGCACCTACTTGTTTGGCATGTCTGGGCATAAAATCATGTCCTTTATCAATATTCCGGAAAGTAGGATTTCTGATCAATTGGCCTTCTGGTGTTAAACTTTGATCAGACAATACCATGGTTCGCTTTTCCTGTACGTTGAAGAGAAAATGAATTTGCCCCCCCATAACCAAAGTACCAAAACCAATGAAATTATCTGTGTTATCGTCGAACTGAGATTTCCGAATCATATTGCTCCACTCCAGTTTACCGGTAGCATCAAAGCCCATTAGCGCAATATTGTCAGCATAAAAGCGCGTAACAGAATTTCCGCCCATACCACCTCCGGGCATTCCCCAGGGGCTCAAACCCCAACCCATAGAATTCATACCACCCCAGGCCCAGGGATTATTCCAAGCCCAGGGATTACCCCACATATAATAATCAGCCGGAGACCAAAATGGTGATCCATAGAGCAAATCCCATCTGCTCATTGTTCCACCGCGCGAACTGCTGTACATACTTTCTGCAGTGAGAATAAAACCACCATCTTTTCGAAGAATCAGGTTACGGATATAGAAATCATTGAAAGCCGTTTTGATGCTGCTTTCATTTTTGGCTTCTGCACGCAGGTTGTCGTTGAACAATACTGTTGTATTCAATGCTTCTTTCCTGCCGGCTTTATCGTAAATAGCCACGTATAACCCATCAATATTGCCTCGCCTCACTTTACTGAAGAAAGAAGTGATCAGGAATTTCTTGTTTAGATTATCAACTTTTACACGGATATCATCCAGATTAATGGTTGGCAGCTTAAGGTCCGTAATGAGGAACTCATCATCTATTGCAGATTTATAAATCAGGGAAAGCTTATTGATATTATCGTTCTGCGCGCTGCCGGATGCTCGAAGAAAAGCCAAATCACCGTCATTATCTACATGAAACTCTTCCAGAAAATCATTACGCTCTGGCATATTCACCACAAAGCGGGTTTTCCGGATTACTTCAAGCTGCTTATCAAACAGCATTGTTGTTACAGTATGGGCTTTATCGTTCTTTGCATTGATTTTATATGCCAATATTTTACTCTTGTCTTCACTAAATACAACTGTATAGATGCGGTTATTGGATGAAAAGCTTACATCTGTTGTATCCATAATAACCGGCTCTCCTATTTTCTTGCCTTTATCATCCATCTTTACAGCCATGCAGTACACAATATTCCGCTTCTGGTACTGATAGAACATGTAATAGAAATCTGGGTAAGAAAGAAAGTCGGCATTAAATATGCGGTCAGGCAAAAAATCAAGTCTAACCTTATCTACCTGTCGCATTTCTGCGTCGTAAATGGACACATTGTGTATATCCCTGTAGCCTTTGTAAATGTGAAACTGCCCATTCAATTTCCCAATAACTTCAAAATTCATGCTGCGAACATCATCCCTGTCGGGCTCAGAATAAATGATTCGCTGAGCCTGTAGACCAGAACCGGTAATGAATAAAAAAAGGGCTAAGAACAATATGCGCATATCTCCTCCTGTCTTTAAATAGTCAGATACTCAAATGTACGTTTTGTTGCCTGCCCTCAAAGGGTTTGTACCAAAAGCCTTGCAAAACTTTGGCAAAACATTGGAGCATGGAAAGTGAATTATTATACATTTGTTAAGGAATCATTTTGATCCACTTCACCAATACAGCTTTTTGTGGGCAAGCATATCAGCAAAGTATCTGCTGCAGGTTTACTCGTTGCACTTGGCATTATCTACGGAGATATCGGCACATCCCCCCTCTACGTATTAAAAGCCATCATTGATGACAAACCCATTACCGAACAACTGGTGTTGGGTGGTTTATCCTGCATCATCTGGACGCTGACGCTGCAGACTACTGTAAAGTATGTAATCCTCACCCTTAGGGCAGATAACCGTGGGGAAGGTGGCATATTCAGTTTATACACCCTTGTTAGACGCAGAAGAAAATGGCTGGTATTACCAGCTATGATTGGTGGCGCAGCTTTGCTGGCCGATGGGATGATTACACCACCCATCTCTGTTACTTCTGCTGTAGAAGGGTTAAGACAGCTGAAAGGCCTCAGCGACATCTCTACCATGACGATTGTCTATATCGTCATCGCAATTCTGGCTGTATTGTTCTTCCTCCAGCAATTTGGTTCAGCATCCATTGGTAAACTCTTCGGACCCATTATGCTGATCTGGTTTACCATGTTGGCTATTTTGGGTATTGCTCACTTGACTGATTACATCAGCATCTTCAAAGCATTTAACCCTTATTATGCTTTTGATTTGCTCACCAACTACCCCAAAGGTTTCTGGATATTAGGCGCTGTATTTCTATGTACCACAGGTGCGGAAGCTTTGTATAGCGATTTAGGACATTGCGGCCGCGATAATATTCGCCTCTCCTGGGCTTTTGTAAAAACCTGTTTAATCTTAAACTACCTAGGCCAAGGTGCTTGGTTACTGGCTGAACACAGTGGCGAGGTTTTCAACACCAATGTTGATTTAAGTGTTAACCCTTTCTTCAATATCATGCCGCAATGGTTTAAGCTGGTAGGTATCATCATTGCCACATCAGCTGCCATTATTGCCAGCCAGGCTTTGATCAGCGGTTCCTTTACCCTGATCAGTGAAGCGATGCGCCTGAACTTATGGCCAAAACTCAAAATCAATTATCCCACTGAGGAAAGAGGACAGCTTTTTATCACCGGCATCAATGTGATGCTATTTTTGGGCTGCGTAGGCATCGTACTATTCTTTAAAGACTCTTCCAAAATGGAAGCAGCTTACGGATTAGCGATCACCTTATGTATGATCAGTACAACGATTCTCTTTGCCAACTACATGGTTTTACACCGCGTACATGCAGCATTGGTATGGTTGTTCCTGATCACTTTTGCCTTGATCGAGGGCAGCTTCCTCTTTGCCAACCTCGATAAATTCCCACACGGTGGTTATGTAGCATTGATTGTTGGTGGTGGCCTGTTTGCTGTGATGTATGTATGGTATAGAAGCCGAAAGATCAAGAACCGCTACGTAGAGTTTGTTCGATTGGAACACTATGTTCCGATGATTCAGGAACTCAGTAATGATAAAAGCATTCCCAAATATGCTACTCACTTGGTTTATATGACCAGTGCCAATAACCCAAAGGAAATTGAGCACAAAATCATTTACTCCATCCTGAACAAAAAACCAAAGCGTGCCGATATCTACTGGTTTGTGCACGTGGATGTATTAGATGATCCATATACCTGCGAATACAGTGTAGATCACATCATCCCAAATGATATCATTCGCGTGGAATTCCGCCTCGGTTTCCGTGTGGAACAACGCATCAACCTGATGTTCCGCAAAGTAGTGGAAGACCTGGTGCAGAACAAAGAGGTGAACATTACATCCAGATATGAAAGCCTGGAGCGTAATAATGTGGTGGGCGATTTCCAGTTCATTGTATTAGAAAAATACCTGAGTCAGGATAATGAATTACCATTCCTGGAGCGTATTGTGATGAAGATCTATTTCTGGTTGAAAGAAGTGAGCCTTGGCGAAGAGCGTGGCTTTGGTCTTGACCCCAGCAATGTAACCATCGAGAAATTCCCGCTGATTGTAGCACCGGTATCCAATATGCGCCTCACCAGAATTTTCAACGAGTACGCTGAAGAAGAATGAACCAGATCAGCGCAGTAGATTTAGCAAAAGCATTGCAAAGCAATACGCCTCCTGTTTTATTGGATGTGCGCGAAGATTTTGAACGGGAAGCATTCCATATTGGTGGTATATGGATTCCCTTAGCTGAATTGATTCACCAGAAAGACCGGATACCCGCAGATCAACCTGTGGTCATTTATTGCCGCAAGGGCATCAGAAGCCAGATTGCCATCCAAAAGCTGGAGGACAGGTTTGGTTTTGATAACCTCATTAATCTGGAAGGAGGCATGGATGCATGGCATAAAGCCGGTTTAGCACGCCCCTGATAGTTTCGGCTGAAAGGCCTAACTTACAAGCAACCACTACTGCTATGGGCACGATTGAAATCGTCATCATTGCCTATTTGGCTATTCTATTGATTGCTTACCTGGTTCAGGAGAAATTCATCTTCAAACCGGAAAAGCTGCCGCAGGATTTTGCCTACCAGTACGAAGCCCCTTTTGAAGAATTGTTTTTTGATGTAGCTCCCGGCGTACGCATCAATGGATTACACTTTTATTGCAAAGAACCCAAGGGTTTGATTTTGTATTTCCACGGAAACACCAGAAGTATTAAGGGCTGGGCAAAGTATGCTAAGGATTTTTATCGTTATAACTATGATGTGATTTTAGTTGACTACCGCGGCTTTGGCAAGAGCACAGGTAAGCGAAGCGAGAAAGAGATGCTGAAAGACATGCAGTGGGTTTACCAGAAATTATTGGAAAAATATCCGGAAGAACATCTGCTGGTATATGGAAGAAGTATGGGCAGTGGCTTTGCCACCAAAATAGCCGCAGATAACCATCCACGCTATCTCATACTGGATGCACCTTACTATAGCTTCATTAAAGTTGCAGAAAGATTTACGCCCTTTCTACCTCACCGAATATTATTGCGCTATCACTTAAGAACAGATCGCTGGATTACCCGTGTAGAATGCCATACCTATATCATTCACGGTACACGCGACTGGTTAATCCCCATCAAACACAGTAAAAAACTACAAGCCATCAACCCCAGAAAAATTACGCTGATCACCATTGATGGCGGCGGACACAACAACCTACCCTCCTTTCCGGAATACCACAACTTTGTCCGTGATATCCTCAAGTACTGATCAAGACCTATTTTTACACGGTGAAGCAAGACAAGTATCGCTGGTTAAAACTATTACTGCTCTGTTATGCACTGGGCGGCATCATCCTGTATTACACACAAGACAAAATGCTCTTTCACCCAGAGCCAGTTACTGCAGACCATGTGTATGATTTTCCACAACCGTATGCAGAGCAATTTATTTATTACGATAGCAGCACTAGGTTTCATCTGGTGAAATTCCCTGCAAAGTCAGATAGCACGAAAGGTGTTGTCTTGTACTTTCACGGCAATCGAAAGAATATTGGGTATTATGCCAAATACGCTCAATTATTTACCAAATATGGGTATGCGGTATGGATGTGCGATTATCCCGGATTTGGTAAATCTACCGGCAATAGAACAGAACAGCTGCTCTACGAAGAAGCAGAGCAGGTTTATAAATTAGCGCGACTCGAATTTGAAAAAAGCCAAATCCTGATTTACGGGAAATCACTTGGTACAGGCATTGCCAGCTATTTAGCAGCTAAGCGCGATTGCAAACAACTCTTTTTGGAAACACCTTATTACAGCATTACCTCACTGGCAAGACAATTTGCGTTCATCTACCCTGTTGGACAATTGATGGCGTATACAATTCCTCAAGCTGAATACCTAAAGAAAGTAACGGCACCCATCACCATTGTGCATGGCACTAACGACTGGACAACCTTTTACAGCAATGCGCTGAGGCTAAAAAAATCATTCAAGCCGGGAGATCAATTCATCACCATCCGCGGTGGCGAGCACAATGGATTAACAGATTCACTGCAAGTGCAGCAGGCTATCCAACAAGCTTTGCAGTAATTAGGTACCTGAAGGCGGATTAATACCCACCCATATCTGCAGATAATCTTCCACGCGTGCATCTACTGGTCGGTTACTCTGCAAGCCCGGCCTCCATTGTGGCATCTTCAAGAAGAGTTGTTTGATTGCTTTATCGAAATAGTCTTTCTGACTATTGAAATATTTCAAGGTTCTTGCCTGATCTGATTTGGGATTGCGCGTAATGGCTACGCGATCAAACTCGGGCTGTCCAACAAAACCATTTCTATCAACTGTAAATGAAAAACAAATACGGATATACATCGCTGTGTCACCGCGACTCACTGTTTGCGCCAACACCGTATCAAATGCAGGAAAATTGCGGAAATAATAGCGCTTCAGTGAATCTGCACCAAACGTGAATACCGGCGGCTTATCCATATAGCGCGCTTCAAACAAGCGATCAAAAAAGCGGGTATCCACCAAATTACCCATACGGTCGCCACCATCCTGTGCTTTCACCAAACTAAGTGCCATCACACACACCAAGAACAAATAAACTTTACGCATCTTACACAACTTTAAAAGCAGTGAAATAATAATTATTCGCAGCAGCAATTAATTCCAAATTGATATAATAGCTGCTCACAAAATCCAGATAAGCTTTGAATTCGTGCGTAGGCACAATGAATTCATCAAAGAAAATGATATCACCTTTTTTGAGGTAAGGCGCCATCGTTGTTAACGCATATAAGGTTGCTGAATACAAATCAGCATCCATCATCAACACTTTGCGCTTGCTATTATCCAGCGTTTTCAAAAAAGGCGGCAGACTCTGCTGAAACAGTCCTTTGTGGAAACTGCCTCTCGCATCATTGATCTCAGGTAAAGCATGATTACTACTGAAAGAACCTTTCTTGAAAGGCCCCCAATCTTCAGGTAAACCATCGAATGTATCAAAGCCATAAAAACGACTATCCGCATGATCATTCTTTGACAACCACCACTTGAATGATTCACCCCATGCCACACCAAACTCTACATAATTAATCGGCGCATGATTCAACCCCTCCTGATCAATGACCCACTGGTACATTTTATTCCTGCGGAAATAATCCCACTTGCAAGGAAAATCATTGTACGCTACTTTTCGATTGTTGTAAGCCCATGCAGAAAAGCGTGTTAGGTAATATAGATTGGCAAAAGCCCCGGACAACCAGCCAAACACCCGATGCAATTGCAAGTAAACAAACAACAATTTGGTATAGCGAATGAAAAAGAGTTTCATGTGTTTGCCGAGGCGATGATGAAGAATTGGAGCAAATTAAGGCTTTCCTACTGCATGCAAAAGCATTACAGTCGTTTCAGCACAACTTGTTTTTTGGTGATGCTGATACTGTGCTGCATACCCACACAAAGCGGATAATTGCGCTCGGTATGACTCACCGGAAAATCAAAACAAACAGGATAGCTGTATTCCTTCACCTGTTCTTTGATGATAGTAAGGATATCTTGCCCAAATGGTGTGGTGGTATCCTTCATTTCCGTAAATCCACCAATGATGAGTGCAGCCAACCCATCCAACATACCAGCACGCTTCAATTGAATAAACATGCGGTCAATATTGTAGAGATACTCGCCCACATCTTCCAGAAACAAAATCTTTCCCTTAGTCTTGAAAGCCGATTTTGTACCTACTAGATGCGCCACCAATGATAAATTACCACCTACCAGTTCGCCATTGGCCTGTCCCAATTGATTCAACGGATGTGCTTCGGCCACATATCGATAGGCTTTACCCAACAATGCCGGTTTCAAAGACTGTACAAAAGGCGTTTCTACCCCACCATCATTGAAAGCGCCCGCCATGGGCGAATGCAAAGAAGCAGTTTTGAGTTTCGTGTACAATTCCGCATGCAGCACCGTGATATCGCTATAGCCAATAATCCACTTGGGCTGCTTTTTGAATCTCGTCCAATCAACCTGATCAATAATTCGACTAACGCCATAACCACCACGGCCGCACAAAATGGCTTTTACAGAAGCATCATCCAGCATTTGCTGCAAATCGGCCAGTCTTTCCGTATCAGTTCCAGAGAAATAATGATGCTGATGACCTAGGGTCTTGCCAATTTTTACCTGAAAGCCCCATTGTTGCAGGGTGCTAATGCAAACAGCCGCATTTTTGGCGGGCATATAGCCGGCCGGACAAACAATCCCAATGGTATCGCCTTTTTTCAGCGGCGCTGGAACACGAATCATGCAACAATATTAAAGCTTCAGGCCGGAACGAATGCTTATTTTTGCACTCTTTTGAAGCAACTATGACCCAACCGAAGCGATACTTAATTACCGCCGCCCTGCCCTACGCAAACGGGCTCAAGCATATCGGCCATCTGGCCGGCGCCTACCTCCCAGCTGATATCTACGCCCGCTACCTGCGTGCGCAGCAGCGCGATGTGGTGTTTGTCTGCGGAAGCGATGAACATGGCACTGCCATTCCCATCCAGGCGGCCAAAGAAGGCATTACCCCACAGGAAATGATCGATAAATACCATCCCATCCTATTTCAAAACATGCAGGACCTTGGTATTGAATTCGATATCTATCACCGCACTAGCGCGCCCATTCACCACGAAACAGCAAAGGAATTCTTTACTGCCCTGAATAATGCAGGCGAGCTGGAAGTGAAAGAAAGCGAACAGTATTTCGATGAACAGGCCCAGACTTTTCTGGCCGATCGTTATATCAAAGGCACTTGTCCTAACTGTAGTTATGATAGCGCCTATGGCGATCAGTGCGAACGCTGTGGCAAGAGTTTGAGTCCCGATGAACTGATTAACCCGGTTTCTACTTTGAGCGGACAAGCACCGGTGAAAAAACTCACCAAGCATTGGTACCTGCCCTTGAATAAGCATGAAGATTTTCTGCGCAGCTGGATTTTAGACCAACACAAAGAAGATTGGAAGACAAACGTGTTAGGCCAGTGCAAAAGCTGGATTGATGGTGGTTTGCAGCCACGTGCTGTTACCCGCGATCTGGACTGGGGTGTGGATGTACCTATAGCAGATGCTGCCGGTAAAAAACTCTATGTATGGTTTGATGCACCCATCGGCTATGTATCTGCTACCAAACAATGGGCTTTAGACAATGGCAAGGATTGGGAACCTTACTGGAAAGACGCAGATACCAAACTGGTGCATTTCATCGGTAAAGACAATATCGTCTTCCATTGCATCATCTTCCCCATCATGCTCAAACTGCACGGACATATTCTTCCGGAAAATGTGCCTGCAAATGAGTTCATGAACCTGGAAGGCGATAAAATGAGCACCAGCCGCAACTGGAAACTGGATCAGCAAGAATATATTGATGATTTCATCAAGGCAGAAAATGGCGGACCGCAAATGGCAGATGTATTGCGCTATTACCTAACCGCTATTGCGCCTGAAAGCAAGGACAGTGAATTCACTTGGAAAGGTTTTCAAGATGCCAATAACAGCGAGCTGGTAGCCATCTTCGGCAATTTTGTGAACCGCACTTTCGTGCTGATGCACAAACTCTGTAATGGTAAAGTGCCACCACTGCATGCAGAAATTGCAGATGAGACCGACAAAGCCATGATTGATGCTTTTCGTGCGACGAAAGAGAAAGTAGAAGGGTTGTTAGAGCAGTATAAGTTCCGAGATGCTTTATTTGAAGTGATTGATCTCGCACGTCAGGGCAATCAATACATGCAGAAAAAAGAACCTTGGATCGTAGCCAAATCATTGGCAGAAAAACCCGAGAACCAACAACTCATTGACAACTGCATGCATATCTGTTTGCAGTTGACAGCGAATCTGGCGATACTGATCCATCCTTTCTTACCATTCACCGCGAAGAAAATGTGCCACATGATGAAAGTGGTAGAAAAAATGCTGGAATGGGAGAATGCAGGCAAACTGAAACTCTTGAGTGTAGGCTATAGTCTGCGTGCACCGGAATTATTGTTCCGCAAGATTGAAGACGCAGAGATTGCTGTTCAGATTGAGAAATTGAAAAACAAGAGCACACAAAAAATGGATACGAATACACCTGCTCCGGCCCCTGCAACACCTGCAGTAAAACCAGAGATCGTGTTTGATGATTTTGCGAAGATTGATTTGAAAGTAGGCACGATTGTATCAGCAGAAAAAGTAGAGAAAGCAGATAAGCTCTTGAAACTTCAAGTGGATCTGGGTTTTGAAACACGCACGATTGTTTCTGGTATTGCTTTGCATTTCAAACCGGAAGATATTGTTGGTAAGCAAGCAACGGTTGTGGTAAACCTAGCCCCCAGAAAAATGCGCGGCATTGAAAGCCAGGGCATGATTCTGATGGCAGAAGATGCCAATGGCAAACTGCATTTCGTAAATCCGGAAGACAAGATCAATCCTGGCGCAGGCGTAAGCTAGGCTTGTATTTCATCGAATTCATACCAATCCCCGCACAATGCGGGGATTTTCTTTTGCATTTCATTGATTAAACGAAAAGGCAAGCGCATGGTCATACCTGCACACCACAAAATAGAAACCATGAAAAAATTATTCATTGCAGGTGCATTGCTCACCGCTATACTTACCGCCAACAGTGCATTTGCACAAACCCGCGCAAAAGTGGCTGATCGTGTAGAAGACCGTCGTGACCGCAGAGAAGACAAGCGTGACAGGAAAGAAGATCTACGCGACAGGCGCGAAGACAAACGCGATGCAAGAGAAGATATACGTGATGCCAAACACAATGGCGGCAAGCGAGACAAGCTGGAAGATATCAGAGACCGTAAAGAAAATAAGCGCGACAGAAGAGAAGATCGCCGCGATCGCAAAGAAGACAAACGTGATAGACGTGAAGACAGAAGAGATAACCGTAACGGCGGATAAAAGAAAAGGCGATGGATTCCATCGCCTTTATTATTGTGAGCCTGTTTGCTTTTACATTTTGCTTCTCACTTTTCACTTACTACTTACTTAACTGCATCCCATGCTGTTACCGCAGTTCAGACACTTGTAGCAAGTACCGCTACGGATAGTGATATGACCGCAGGTGTTACATGCTGGTGCATCGCTCTGCATATTTTTAGCAGCTGCATTCACCATATCCAATGAGTTTTCTGCATTTATTGCTGCACGTTGTGCTTTGGCTGCAGGAGCAGGTGTAGTGCTGGCAGCAACTGGTGCTGTTACACGAACACTGCTCAGCTCAGGCTTTCCCAGCAAAGTGATGTCTCCATCATCATCACCGGTGTTACCAATCTCAGGCTTGTCTAACACATGTACTAAATCAGTTCTGCCGAGGTATTCGTAAGCCAATGCGCGGAACACAAAGTCAACCAGTGAAGTCGTTGTCTTGATATTCGGATGGTCTACCATACCAGCTGGTTCAAAGCGGGTGAAGACAAACTTCTCTACAAACTCTTCCAATGGTACACCATACTGGAGACCAACAGAGATAGCGATAGCGAAGCAGTTCATCAAGCTGCGAACTGTAGAACCTTCTTTGGCCAGATCGATGAAGATTTCACCGAGTGTACCATCACCATATTCACCTGTGCGGAGGAAGATCACCTGGCCATTGATCTTGGCTTTCTGTGTAAAGCCACGACGCTTAGCAGGCATTGACTTGCGCTCAACGATCTTAGACAGCTGACGCTTCAATGTAGTATCAGCAGAAGCCTGCATACGGCGTGTTACTTCATCCAGCAGTTCTTCTACAGTCAACTTAGTTAAGTCAACAATATTGCTTTCTGCAGATGGTGCTTCAGCTACGGTTGCTTCAGCAGCAGTTTCTTCTGCATCTTCTTTTTTCTTCTTCTTGTCTGACTTGTTGCTCAATGGCTGGCTCAACTTAGAACCATCACGATACAGGGCACAAGCTTTCAGACCCAACTGCCAGCTCAGCATGTAAGAATCAGCAATCTCATCAATAGATGCTTCGTGAGGCAGGTTGATGGTCTTAGAAATCGCACCGCTCAGGAATGGCTGACAAGCAGCCATCATGCGGATGTGGCCATGTGCATGGATATAACGCTCACCTTTCTTACCACACTTGTTGGCACAATCAAATACAGAGAGGTGTTCTTCTTTCAAGAATGGTGCACCTTCTACAGTCATGGTACCGCACACGTAGTCGTTAGCAGCATCAATCTCTTCATCGCTGAAACCTAAAGCTTCCAGCAAGTTGAAGCTCCAATCATTGTATTGATCAGGTGTAAAGCCCAGTCTTTCCAGACAAGCTTCACCAAGTGTGAATCTGTTGAAAGCAAAACCAATTTCAAATGCGCTCTTTACAGCACCGTTCAATTTGCTGATTTCTTCTGCAGTAAATCCTTTCGCAGCCAGTGTTTCAGGATTCACGAATGGTGCACCTTCCAAGGTAGCAGCACCTACTGCATATTTTTCAATCGCATTGATTTGATCTTGTGTGTAACCCAATGTCTTCAGCGCATTAGGTACAGCACCGTTGATGATTTTGAAATAACCACCACCAGACAGTTTCTTGAACTTCACCAGTGCGAAATCTGGTTCAACACCTGTTGTATCGCAATCCATTACCAGACCAATTGTACCGGTTGGTGCAATTACGGTTGTCTGTGCGTTGCGGTAACCGTATTTCTCACCCAGCTTCACTGCATCATCCCATGCTTTGGTAGCACTCTTCAGCAGGTAGTCAGGGCAGTACTGTGCTTTAATACCTTGTGGCTTGATGCTCAGACCTACATAAGCTTCTTCTGCATCATAAGCAGCCGCTCTGTGGTTGCGCATTACACGCAGCATATCTTCCTTATTCTCTTTGTAACGTGGGAACGGACCATGCAGGGCAGCCATCTCAGCAGATGTCTTATAAGCAATACCTGTCATGATCGCAGAGATCGCACCCGCAATACCGCGTGCTTCTTCACTGTCATAAGCAATACCGCTGATCATCAGTACAGTACCCAGGTTGGCAAAACCAAGACCCAGTGTTCTGTAATCGTAAGACAATTGTGCTACTTCTTTAGATGGGAACTGCGCCATCAACACAGAGATTTCCAATACCACAGTCCACAAACGGCTGATGTATTCCAAACCTTCTACATCCATCAGGTTGGTTTGCTCATCGAAGAACTTACGCAGGTTGATAGAAGCCAGGTTACAAGCGGTATTGTCTAAGAACATGTACTCAGAACAAGGGTTAGACGCATTGATCCGGCCACCTTGTGGACATGTATGCCATTCGTTGATAGTAGTATCATACTGTGTACCAGGATCAGCACAACGCCATGCAGCATAAGAGATTTTCTCCCACACTTTGCTCGCAGGCACTTTCTTCATGGTACGACCATCTGTACGTGCTTTCAGTTCCCAATCTTCACCCTTCTCCAGTTTCTCGAAGAATTCGTTAGGGATACGTACAGAGTTATTTGAGTTCTGACCAGATACCGTTAAATATGCTTCACCTTCATAATCGCTTGGATAACCGGCAGCGATCAATGCGCCTACTTTTTTCTCTTCTTCCACTTTCCAGTCGATGAATTCCATGATCTCTGGGTGATCCAGATCCAGACAAACCATCTTGGCAGCGCGACGAGTAGTACCACCACTCTTGATCGCACCTGCAGCGCGGTCGCCAATCTTCAGGAAGCTCATCAAACCACTGGATGTACCACCACCGCTCAGTTTTTCACCGCCACCGCGGATACGACTGAAATTGGTACCCACACCAGAGCCGTATTTGAAGATGCGTGCTTCACGAACCCAGAGATCCATGATACCACCATCATTCACCAAATCATCGTCTACAGAGAGAATGAAACAAGCGTGAGGCTGAGGACGCTCATAAGCATTCTTAGATTTTTTCAATTCACCATCCACAGGATCTACATAGTAGTGACCCTGAGGCTTACCCGCAATACCATAGCTTTCATACAAGCCGGTATTGAACCACTGCGGACTGTTAGGCACGCAGCTTTGGTTCAGGATGCTGTAGGCTAATTCATCATAGAATATTTGCGCATCTTTTTCAGAAGCAAAATAACCATAACGCTCACCCCATACACGCCAGCAGTTCGCCATACGATGTGCTACCTGCTTCACACTGGTCTCACGACCCAGTGAACCATCCGCTTGCGGCACACCTGCTTTACGGAAATATTTTTGTGCAAGGATATCAGTAGCAATCTGACTCCATTGTTTAGGAACTTCTACGTTGTTCATTTCGAATACCACTTCTCCGCTTGGGTTGCGGATGATGCTGGTACGATAATCGTAGTCGAACAAATCAAAAACGGATACATCGTCTTTGGTAAAGCGGCGAGAAAATTGCAAGCCTTTGTTAGCGCGAGGGTTAGCCATAAAGCAGTCCTGGTTTTGGGTATGGGTAAGTAAATGTGGTTAACAATCAGCCCCAGCCATTTTTGGATGAGTGGTTGACGAAAATATCTGTAGCAGGGGGAAATCCAAGGGGTATTCAATCCACAGTTTGTGGAAAACAGATGTGGATTTTTTGGCAGTGCCGAACAGGGCTGCATTTGCTCGAATGTTCACACCTGTTCATAAGAAATTTTGAAAAATTGCTGCTGATTCTGACTGGAATTCCTTAATATTTTCTGTTGAACTTGCTTAGGATGAAAGGTTTAGGGTAGATTTTTGCTGAAACGCTTTGTGGACATGGATTTGCCCCCTATTTTGTGCAGAGATTTGATTAAACAAAAACCATTCGGCCTTTTTTCTGCATTTTTGCAAGGGCTCAAACGCATTCATGAATCAGGCATTGTATAACAAGATCAAAGACAGGAAGCAGCGCGGACAAAAATCCTTTGCCGTACTGATCGACCCCGATAAGGTGAACGCTACCAGCATTGAACAACTGGTGGGTCTGGCCACCGAAGCCCGTGTGGATTATTTCTTTGTCGGCGGAAGCCTGGTGATCTCCAGCCATTTGGATGAATGCATACAACAGATTAAAGCACTCTGCGACATTCCGGTGATTCTCTTTCCAGGTTCACCTTCTCAGGTAAGCAGATATGCAGATGCGCTTTTATACCTCTCCTTGATATCTGGTCGTAATCCGGAATTGCTGATTGGTCAGCATGTAATCAGTGCACCTTTTGTAAAAAAGAGTGGATTAGAAATCATGCCTACCGGTTATATGGTTGTTGATGGTGGTGCACCTACTACTGTTTCATACATTTCTAACGCAACACCTATTCCTGCAGATAAAAATGAGATTGCGATGTGCACAGCCATGGCTGGTGAAATGCTGGGCATGAAGCTGATTTACATGGATGCAGGCAGCGGTGCCAAACGTGCGATTACTGAAAGCATGATTGAAAAAGTTGCTGCAAGTATTGATGTGCCACTCATTGTTGGTGGCGGCATCACTGATCCCGAAAAAGCTTACCGCAATTGCAAAGCAGGAGCCGACATCATCGTCGTTGGCAATGCCATCGAAAAAGATGCCGGCTTAATTAAAGAAATGGCCGCAGCCATTCACAGTATTCCCGTTAATGCTTAACGCAGATTCTTTGTATTCACACGTGTAGGTGTTTCTTTACCTGCAACAATCCCTCTTGCACTTAATGCAATAGAACGAATGATCTGCGTCATGTTCTCCATATCCAATGTGCTCACTTCATCGCTCTGTTTGTGGTAGTTGGGTTCACTATCCATCTTAGAAGTAGAGATGGTATGTGCAGGCACACCCAATCTTGCCAATGTAGCATTATCAGAACGATAGAATAATTGCTGATCAGGATAAGGGTCAGGATAAAAGTTGAACCCTGTTCCTGCTAAATTCTTCTGCAGAATCGCACCCATATTGGTTTGTTCATAACCAGTGATATAAGCAGAATTCTTACCCCACTTACTATCGGTACCAATCATTTCAATATTGAACATGGCCATCACTTGATTAGGATCCATTTGCTTGGAAAAATATTGAGAACCGAAACCACCTACTTCCTCTGCAGTAAATGCAGCAAATACCAGTGTGCGCTCATTGTTCTTTGCTTTCTTGTAATATTTGGCCAGCATAATCATGGCTGTAGTGCCCGCTGCATCATCATTGGCACCATTGAAGATGGAATCCATTTTCGCATCGGGTTTACCAATACCCAAATGATCATAATGTCCAGAGAATACCACATATTCATTGGCCTTGCTTTTACCCGGCAACACCCCTACTACATTAGCCATTTTCTGTTCTGTTACTTCTTGCTTGTATTGAATTGCAAAACTGCTTGCAGCATCATTACTCAACACAAAAACCAAATTCGACTGATCCTTGGTGATGCTTCTGCGCAAGAATGACAAGCGGGGAAAATTTTTCTCGTGCGCCTTGTCAACCAGCACCAGTGCTGCTTTTCCACTGGCTGCAATCTCTTGTGCTTTTTCAAATAAATTGTCACCTGGCGCAATCTTGATCGTGTTATAACCAGAAGCATTGTTCACAGTTAATTCCGCCTGCGGCGTGATGACCATTACCGCATTAGCAGCAAGCGATTGATCGTTCCAGCTGGCAGTAGTAGACAAAGCGCGTGCACGCAGAATCGAAAACTCCTGACGATAACTAGTTAAACCAGGCCAGGTTTTCAAGCCAATTTTTTTAAACTCCGCAGCAATAAAATCAGCTGCTTTTTCAATACCCGGCGTGCCCGTTCTTCTACCCATCATCTCATCTGATGCAAGTGCAGTTTCAATGCGGGTAACTTCTTTAACACTGATGATTTTCTCTGGAGATTGCGCCACTACAGCAGTAGCACAAAAACCTAATGCAACTAGTAAACTTGATTTCATATGATTTCATTAAAAACCCCGATTAATTCGGGGTTCTGAACTTATAAACTCATCATTTCTTTAAACTTCACGGTTTGTCTTCTGCTCACTTCAATCTTCTCACCACCTTTCAAATCTACCAGCAGACCACCGTTGAAATAAGGCTCAATTTTTTCAATCCAACGAAGGTTGATGATATGTTTTCTGTTGGCTCGGAAGAACACCCTGTCATCCAATCTTTCTTCCAGTGCGTTCAAGGATTTCAGGATAAGTGGCTTATTGGTACCGAAGAATACTTTTGCATAATTGCCAACGCTTTCAAACAAACGTATTTCGCTTAGCTTCACAAACCAGCAACGTTCACCGTCTTTTACAAAAACTTGATCTTCTTCTGTGAGCGGACCGCGATTACCTTGTTGCAAACCAGCTTTCTCTTTCTGAATTTCCATCTGCAGTTTGTGGATGGCATCCGACAAACGCTTGGGCTCAATGGGTTTTTGCAGATAATCCAAAGCATTTACTTCAAAAGCTTTGATGGCATACTCGTCGTAAGCAGTCGTGAAAATCACCTTGGGCGCTCTTTCCACTTCTGTCAACAAATCGAAACCTGTTTTACCGGGCATTTGTATGTCCAGAAAAATCAATTCCGGATTCATACTTTCAATTTTCTCAATGCCGTCGTCCACATTTGCGGCTTCTTCAATAATCTCAATCTCAGGGTGCACTTGTAAGAGTTTTTTTAACTCGTTACGTGCCAATCGCTCGTCGTCAATGATGATTGCTTTAATGGCCATGTTTGTGTATTTATAGGACGCCTTCTACGGGCAAAATAACTTTTGCTTCAACAATACTATTTTCCTTTTCAGTAATGGAAAAAGAGGCTTTTTCGCCAAACAACAACTGTAAACGATGTTGTGTGCTGGATAGCCCGAACCCATCCTGATTAATCTCACCCGTGAGCTTACCGGTGTTTTGGACAATCAGCTCGTGGTGACTCTCACGGAAATCGGAAATCACTTTAATCAATCCACCTTCTTTCTGCTTACTGATGCCATGCTTAATGGCATTCTCCACCAGGGTTTGCAACATCATCGGCGGCACAGCCTGATCCAATGTGTCTTCATCAATATCATATTCCACACGCAACCTGTCTTCAAAACGAATATGCTCCAACGCCAGATAATCTTTCACAATATTCAATTCGCGCTCCAGCGGAGCAGTCTCTAGCTTTTCAGCCTGCATGCTGCTACGCAGCAGATTGCTTAATTCTGTAATGGCCGTTCTCGCTCTTTCCGGGTTTTCATCCACCAGTGCACGAATGCTATTCAAGGCATTGAAGATGAAATGCGGATTGATGTGTGACTTCAATGTTTTAAGCTGCAATTCCTTTACTAAGCTTTCTAATCTTACCTTATCCAGTTCAGTATTCTGACCTAACTCGATATAATGCCAGATATAGTAAATAGACGACCAAACAAGGATAATGGGTGTATCGTTAAAGAAATTGTACAGCGTTCTGCGCTCTAATGAGAATTTACGCTCGGGATTATAGAGTTTCAGCCATTCTACAATAGCACTATTCGCCAGACTATATAAAACAGAAATACCCAAAACCACCAGCCCCAGTTCAATCCATCTTCTCTTACGGAGGGGGGGTAACAACTTGAATGCATGGAACAAATAGCGGAGTACATGGGTAAAAATGAACCCGATAACGATGGTTAAAGCCAGTCTTTGGTATTGAAAAACAGATATTTTCTGATCGAATACGAATGCAAAAAACAATATGGTTAGTCCATACAACAGCCAGCCACCAAACTGGCACCACCAATATGCTAGTCTTGTCCTCATGCAAAACAAATATAACCAGCGGGTTGCCAAAAGAAGCCGGTTTCTTGACCAGTGGTCATATCCGTCCCTGTCTGGCAGAAACAAATGCTGAAAATCGGCGAACTAATGGGTTTGTGGAATGTTTTGACTCTTTGTATAGCCTTTCCTAAACGGCAAACAGCTATTTTTACAACCTAAAAAAGGATACATGGAGATTCAACCAGGCCCCCTGTTACAACAGCTCAATTCCCCGGATGACCTGAAAAAGATCAGCCGGGAGCAATTGCACCAGGTTTGTGACGAATTGCGCCAGTACATCATCGATATCGTGAGTGTACATGGTGGACATTTTGGCGCCAGTCTGGGTGTGGTGGAGCTAAGCGTGGCCCTGCATTATATCTACAATACCCCTTACGATCAACTCGTATGGGATGTAGGCCACCAGGCTTATGGACACAAGATTTTAACCGGCCGTCGCGATAATTTCCACACCAACCGTAAATACAAAGGCTTAAGTGGTTTCCCTAAGCGCAGCGAGAGTGAATTCGACACATTTGGTGTGGGGCACTCTTCTACCTCTATTTCTGCAGCATTGGGTATGGCCATGGCATCTAAATACAAGGGCGAGCCTGATAGAAAGGTGGTTGCCGTAATTGGCGATGGTTCTATGACAGCCGGTATGGCTTTCGAAGGCATGAACCATGCCGGCGTGGCCGATAGCGATGTGCTGATTATTCTGAACGATAACTGTATGAGCATCGACCCGAATGTGGGTGCGCTCAAAGAATATCTAACTGATATCTCTACTTCACCTACTTACAACAAAGTGCGCGATGAGGTATGGAATATCCTCGGCAAATTGCCGGTAGGCAAGAGCTTCAGCAGAGAAGTAGCCAGCAAGCTGGAACATGCGATGAAGGGCATGGTGAGCAAGAGCAGCAACTTGTTTGAAGCATTGAAACTGCGCTATTTTGGTCCGATTGACGGGCATAATATCACCAAGCTGGTAGATACACTCAAAGACTTGAGAGAAATTCCAGGCCCCAAGTTGTTGCATATTGTAACAGTGAAGGGTAAGGGTTATGCATTGGCTGAAAAAGACCAAACCAAATGGCATGCACCGGGCTTATTCGATAAAGTAACGGGTGAGATTTTCAAGAAAACCATCGATGCACCTCAGCCGCCTAAATACCAAGATGTATTTGGTCATACCATCATAGAACTCGCTGAAAAGAACGAGAAAGTAATGGGTGTAACACCAGCCATGCCTTCCGGTTCTTCGCTGAAATTCATGATGGATAAAATGCCGCACCGCGCTTTTGATGTGGGCATTTGCGAACAACATGCCGTAACCCTGAGTGCCGGTATGGCTACACAAGGCTTGCGTGTGTTCTGTAATATCTATTCTTCCTTCATGCAACGTGCTTTTGACCAAGTGGTGCATGATGTAGCGATACAGAAACTGCCTGTGGTCTTCTGTTTAGACAGAGCAGGCTTGGTGGGTGAAGACGGACCAACACACCATGGTGCGTATGATATTGCTTACATGCGTTGTATTCCTTACCTCGTGGTAAGTGCACCGATGAATGAGCAAGAATTACGTAACCTGATGTACACTGCTCAGTTGGAAAAGAACCAGCATCCATTTGTGATTCGTTATCCTAGAGGTGAAGGTGTGATGCCTGAGTGGAGAACACCACTGGAAGAAATTGAAATTGGTAAGGGACGTAAAATCAAAGATGGTCAGGAACTGGCAATCTTGAGTTTTGGTCACCCAGGCAATTTTGCTACCACTGCCATTCGTGAATTGCGCACAGAAGGTATTGATCCCGCACATTATGACCTTCGTTTTGTGAAGCCATTGGATGAGCAACTACTGCACGAAGTGTTCAGCAAGTACAACAAGATCATCACGGTAGAAGATGGCACCATTGTAGGTGGTTTTGGCAGTGCGATTCTAGAGTTTATGGCTAAGTACAATTATCAAGCTAAGGTGACGATGCTGGGCATTCCGGATAGAATCGTAGAACATGGCACCTTAAAAGAACTGCATAGAGAATGCGGCTACGACGCCAAAGCCATTGCAGACACCGCACGTGTGATGATGAAGGACACTGTGCTGGTGAGCCAGATTGCAGGATAATCCATCAACAATAATAGAACTATTTAAAGCCGCTTATTGCGGCTTTTTTATTGACTTACCCCGTTAATCAACGGAAAAAATCCGTGAAAACACCCCCACACTGTTTATAAAAGAAATTGTTTCTTCGTAATCATCAGGCTTTTGTACAATGCAAAAAATAAACCCTGCGACACTCAGGCTATTGGTTAGCGTTAGCTATTGCTGTATCATGATTAGTGGCATGCATATCGGCGGCCCATGGATTGCATATTTACTGATCACCTTATTCACTGCAGCATTGTATCCGCTTTCTTTTGCATACGCCATATTGGGTATTGGCGGTTTAGTTATTTACTTAATACGCACCTATACTTTTCTGGGTGGCGCATTGCTGCAACGATTGATTGGCCTTGGTGCCATGTGGCTTTCATTGATTGTATTTTTCACGAGCGAAGGCGGCGCTTACAACTACAACACTTTTCAAGAAATAGTGCCATTGATAAGCTTAGGGCTATTTGTTATATTGTCTTTCTTGCAGATAAAATTATTAATCAGCGGCTGGAGAAATCAGTACAAAAAAGCATAGCCACTTCAATGGGTAGAAATCGTTCGTTTATAAAAAAGCCTCTTAATAATAACGAGGCTTTCCCTTTATCGGTTGGTGTGCCCACCAACCGAAATAGATTACTTTATAAGTGAATACAATAAGACTACTTTCATTATTCTGGACGGTGAAGACACAGTCAGTAAAAGTGGCTATAATTGCTTTAGCGGAAGTAACTATTTTACAGCAGCAAAAGATGTTTATATATGGAGAATGCCTTTATAAAGAATAATCCAAAAAAAAGGTGTTTAATGAAAACTTACACTTTGTTGCTTTTATTGTCATCGATAGCGCTTATTTCGAGTTGTTCGGGAGTTAAAAGAATCAGGATAAATCATCAGACAAGGGATATGTATGTTAAGCATTTCAGGCTATACTATTTTAAATCAATAATTCGTGAGGGTTTTGAAAACTCAAAGTCAATAAACGAAATACTGTTGATTGATAATAGCATTGGCTTTGTTGAACCTATCTTTCCAACTGAAGATTATCTGTTTATCGATAGCCTTGCAAAAGCTGACTACTTAGCAATTATAAAAGATTCAATAGCGCGCAAAACTAGTATTGAAGGTAACCAAGGAAAAAAAGTATTTGAATTCGCACTTGAACGGTACTCCAGCAAAAGCACAAAAAGAACCGCAATTAAGCATTTCAGAAAATGGAAGAGGGTGGTGAATGTAAAATAATAATGAAAGCTAAGCTTTACAGAATCTTCAGCTAGCTAATTTACATGAATTGAGAGAGAATGGAGCAATGCCAAAGTCATTGCAGACACGGCACGCATGATGATGAAGGACAGTATGCTGGTGAGCCAAATAGTAGGATAATTCAGATAAATTTTTTGCATAAAAAAACCTCGTAACAATTACGAGGTTTTTTTATTTCTATTAGTTCAATTGCGGATCAAAGCCTAGCGTGCCGTCTTCAGTAGGATCAGCAGGCTTGTCCTCAAAACCACTCGGACCAAAGTCTGCATCTGTTAAGCCTTCTTCCTGCAATTCCGCTTCTCGGTTTTCATTCCACTCCACAATAAAATTATTGCGGCCTTCACCTGTCATGATCTTCATGAATTTCTGCTGAATCAGTTCCAGCATAGAGAGGAAAAGAAAGATGGCATGAATGCGGTTTTCGCAGACATCAAAGATTTTTTCGAAAGACACATTCTTTTCCTTGCGGATAAAATCCGTCATATAATCCCTGCTACCCTCCATGCTATAGTTGTAGCGCACAACGGTATGTACGGGCTTGTTCTGTCGGTCATGCACACGTTGCATCACTTTCTCAAAAGCCTTCATCAATCGGAATAAAGTGATGGTCTGGATTTCTGTTCCTTCAGACGCTTCCTCACCTATCTCAGACAGTTCTTTCTGTAAATTACCCCGCTTCACCATCAACATACGTACCGCTTCCATATCGGCCATCTGCACGGCAGCTTCTTTAAAGCGCTTGTATTCGAGGATTTTATCAATCAGCTCCTGACGTGGGTCAATCTCATTACCCTGTGCGTCCAATTCTTTTCTAGGTAACAACAATTTTGCTTTGATGCGCATTAATGTTGACACGAAGAGAATAAACTCACTGCTCAATTCAATATTCAGTTTTTCCTGCTGGTGGATATAGGCTAGAAAGTCCTGAATGATTTTATTGATGGGAATATTGTAGATATCCAGCTCATCTCTTTCGATGAAGAATAAGAGCAGGTCGAATGGACCTTCGAACTGGGGTAATTTGATCTGATAACTGGTAGTATTCACACAAACCGATTTGCTACAAAGAAAGCCGAAAATGCCCATCGGGGAAAGGCCGATGGGCATTGGTTATCCACAAAAAGCCCTCCCAAAAGGGCTGGGAAAACTTATTTTCTCAAAGCATCTCTGATTTCCATCAGGAGCTGATCTGTAGAAGATGGGCCGGGCGGTGGAGCAGGCGCAGCTTCTTCTGCTTTTTTCATCTTGTTCAGGGCCTTTACAACCATAAACAAAACGAAAGCAACAACTATAAATGAGATCACTGATGACAGGAAACTACCATACTTCACTGCACCCCATTTCAGGTCCTGGATATTCTGCAACTTGGCAGCTTCTAATGCCGGGTTCAGCAACAAAGGGGTAATCACATCATTGATAAGGGAAGTAACAATTGAGCCAAATGCACCACCAATGATTACACCAATGGCCAGATCGGCAACATTGCCCTTAACGGCAAACTCTTTGAATTCTTTAATGAAAGACATGGTTGAGGTTTTGATTGCTTTAAATATCTCAAATTCTGATTGAACAGGCAAGTTGTTTTCCGGGTTTCCTGTAGAAAGATGACCTTTGCGCAAATTTTTTACTTGAGCAAGCAATTATTGAACTGGTTATTATTCCTGATACTCTGCCTGATTTGGGGTAGCTCCTTCATGCTAATGAAATGGGGCATGTACGATGCCAATCAGCAACCCGTGCTTTCTCCCTTTGATGTGGCTGCTTTGCGGATGTTATCCTCCGGCTTGGTAATGCTCCCCTTTCTGCCATCGGCTTTGCGCAAAATGCCTAAGGGCAGCTGGAAAGCCGTATTACTCAGTGGATGGCTGGGCAGTTTCTTTCCAGCGTTTTTATTCACCATTGCTGAAACCAAGATTGATGGCGCATTGGCAGGTAGTTTGAATGCGCTTACCCCATTGTTTGTCATCATTACCGGCGCATTGTTTTTTCAAGTAAAGACCAATCAACAGAAACTAATGGGTGTACTCGTAGGCTTTGGTGGCTGTATGTTGCTGACCTATGCAAATACCAATCGCTCCCTGGGCTATGTAGCCTATACCGGATTTGTATTACTTGCAACCTTGTTCTATGGCATCAATGTAAACATGGTGCAGCAGAAGCTGCGTAATGTGGGCTCCTTGCACATTGCAGCGGTGGCATTTACGGGACTCATTCCTCCTTCATTGATTGTATTGTTCTTCAGCGGCTATTTCAACTTACCCCTTACTGAGGAGAAATATATTTTAGGCACAAGCGCCAGTGCAGTTTTGGGTGTACTAGGCACAGCCATTGCATCCATTCTGTTTTATATGCTGGTAAAAAGAGCCGGTGGGTTATTTGCTTCATTGGTTACATACGGCGTACCCTTTGTAGCCATAGGTTGGGGACTTTACTACAACGAGCAGATTACATTGATGCATGTTGCAGCATTGATGGTGATTTTGGCTGGCGTGTATATCGCCAATAAAACACCTAAATACAAGGCATAAAAAATCCCCGGCAAGCCGGGGATTTTCATTTATATAGTTTGATGATTATACTGTCATCATTTCTTTTTCTTTTGCAGCCAGGTGTTTTTCTACCAAGGCAATATGCTTATCCGTTAGCTCCTGAACATCTGCTTCTGCATCTTTTGCAGCATCTTCACTCAAACCATCTTTCTGCATTTTCTTGATGTTTTCAATGGCATCTCGGCGGATGTTTCGAATAGCAACTTTAGAATGCTCCCCTTCTCCGCTGGCTTTTTTGAACAATTCTTTTCTGCGCTCTTCTGTTAAAGGTGGCAGAAACAAACGAATCTGGTTACCATCATTCTGTGGCGTTATACCAATATTCGCCATCATGATGGCTTTTTCAATTGGGCCCAGCATATTCTTTTCCCATGGTTGAATGCTGATCGTCTTCGCATCCAATACAGTTACATTGGCTACCTGATTAATAGGTGTGGGAGAACCGTAATAGTCTACATTAATACCATCGAGCATATTGGGATTGGCTTTACCAGCACGGATCTTGATCAATTCTGCTTCCAGGTGATCAATGGCTTTTTTCATGTGCTCAGCTGCATCATCCAATACAAGTTGTAATTCGTCTGTCATAACCTTGAAATTAGGGTGGGCAAATCTACAGAATTCTGCAATCGCTGGGGCAAATCATACCCAGACACTACTGAGATACTTTATGAGAGGAAATTGCGTACTGAACGGCGGAATCGTTCCTGACGCTCCAGCTTGCTGCCTTTGATCACACGCATTTGTGCTGTTTTCCTTGGATAGTACTTTAACAAGGAAATGCCTGCAAAAAATACCAATACCTGAAGGCCAATAACTTTGGTTGTTCCCAGAGGCATAGCCAGATAACTCAGGAAGATAAATAAGATGGATAGTCCGCTTAAGGAAAGGGTAATCTTACGATGACTATACCCTCTGTCCAACATTAAATGGTGAACGTGATTCCTGTCGGGAGAGAAGGGTGAGCGTCCATGTAAAATACGAATGGCAAATACACGCAAAGTATCCAGCAATGGTATCATCAAGATGCCAAACCCGATTGCAGGTGTGGTTAAGATGGGCAGAATCTGCGACTGCTCACCAGTTTCAATGAAACGAATGACCAGAATGGCATTGACTGCGCCGGCTAGCATGGCTCCTGTATCGCCCATAAAAATGCGTGCAGGAGAATAATTGTATATCAGAAAAGCCATCAAACTTGCTGCAAAAGAATAACCCAGTAGGGCATAGAAAATATCGTTGCTAAGCAAGAAGAAAGTACCAAAGGATAAACAGGTAATTACGCTCAGAGAACCGGCCAGACCATCTACGCCATCAATCAGGTTATAGGCATTCATTACCACCAGAATCGTAAAACCGGTTAGCAGATAACTTACAGCAGGATCGATGTAAGTAATATTCAAAAAACCATACATGTTGGTAATCAACAAATTGGCTTTAAACATCAAAATCGCCACCACGGCCATTTGTCCCATGAATTTTTTCATTGGCGAAAGCATCAGGATATCATCCTTGATACCAAAGAAGAAAATCACGATAAAACAGGCAATGAAATATTGGAATACGCCAAAAACCTCTTGCGCATTGGTGAACAACAATACACCCAACATAAAACCGACGAAAATGCCCAGTCCGCCCAAGGAAGGAACGGGCGCAGAATGTATCTTCCTGTCGCCAGGTAGATCATACAATTTCTTCCAATTGGCAACCAGAATGATTACCGGAATGGAATAAAAAGTGATGACAAAAGATAATATGGACCCAAACAGAATATTCTCCACGTGTTGAAAGTGCAAAATTTACAATTGGTTGTTTAATAAGTTACGTTCTATTCGCTCGGGGAAGGCCAAAGTAAGGCATTTTTGCCGAAACTATGCTAATCATTGACGTATTACTATTCTTTTTAATTGATTTTCAATACGCCATCACACATTAAGAAATGGTGACCCGATGCAACACGCAACTTTTGAAAAGATATCCAAAAGACTATCTTCGCAGCCTAAAAAATACCCATGGAAACGCTTGAGTTGAAAAATATGGCCACACAGGTGCGCCGTGATATCGTTAGAATGGTTCATGCTGTACAAAGTGGTCACCCAGGAGGCTCTCTCGGCTGTGCAGATTTCCTGACTGCGCTCTATTTCAAGGCCATGGAGCATTCCAATAATTTTTCCATGGATGCGGTGAATGAAGACATTTTTATTCTCTCAAACGGACATATTTCACCCGTTTTTTATTCAGTACTGGCAAGAGCAGGCTATTTTGATGTAAAAGAATTGGCTAGTTTCCGCAAACTGAATACCCGTTTACAGGGCCACCCCACTACCCACGAACATCTGCCAGGTGTACGTATTGCCAGCGGTTCTTTGGGCCAAGGTATGAGTGTTGCTATTGGTGCTGCTTTAACAAAAAAGTTGAATGGCGATAAGCATTTGGTTTACTCACTGCATGGCGATGGTGAACTGCAGGAAGGCCAAATCTGGGAAGCGGTGATGTTTGCAGCACACCATAAAGTAGATAACCTGATTGCCACTATCGACTGGAATGGTCAGCAGATTGATGGCCCTACCAGTAAAGTAATGTCGCTCGACAACCTGCGCGCCAAATTTGAAGCATTCAACTGGGAAGTAATGGAAATGGAGGGCAATGATATGGATGCAGTAGTTGCCGGACTGAACAAAGCCAAAGCCGCAACAGGCAATGGCAAACCCATTTGTATTTTGATGAAGACTGCGATGGGCAAGGGTGTTGATTTTATGGAAGGCAGCCATGAATGGCATGGCATTGCACCAAACGATGAGCAACTCGCCAAAGCCTTAGCACAATTACCTGAAACTGTTGGAGATTATTAATAGCAAGGCCTCGGGAAACCGGGGCCTCAACTTTTTAAGGAAAAACTCTGCAGACTTGCTTTGCGCGAAGGCAGCCAGGACGCTAAAAGCGCAATCACCACTATCGTAATACCCACCAGCAGAAAATCCTGCCAAATCATTTTTACGGGATAATAATCAACCAGAAAAGAATTGCCTTTGAGTGCAATCAGTTTGAATTGCACTTGTGCCCAGCAAATAATTGTTGCCAGCAACATACCTGCTCCACCACCAATTGCGGCGAGTAATAAACCCTCACGCAGGAATACACCTTGCACCCATTGTGCTGAAGCGCCAATAGCCTTGAGCACAGCAATATCTTTTTGTTTTTCAAGCACCAGCATGGTTAATGCGCCAATCATGTTAAATGCTGCAACTACCAGTATCAAAGAGAGCATAGCATAAATGATCCATTTCTCAGAACGCATGATCTTGAACAAACTCTTGTTCTGTTCAAATCTTGTTTCAACCAAAAATGCATTACCCAGGGCTTGTTGCAGCTTGGCTTTTACCTTGTCCATATCCTGCAAGCCGCAATGCAGTTCAATCGCACTTACCGCATCAACAGGCATATCCAGCATGTAACGCAGAAAATCAATATTGGTGAACACATATTTATTATCAAACTCCTGCTGCACCAGAAAAGTGCCTGCATACACAGTCTGAAAACTATTCAGTCCTTCCAAGGATGAGATGGTATTTGACTTCTTATCGGGAACATATAAAGTCAAAGGCAGGGCAGCATCTTCAAAACCAAGACCAATAGCATTTTCCACGCCTGCACCTATCACCAGGCCAGGCTGATCAATATTGCCAGTTGTAAACTGGCCACGCACCAGATGTTTTTGTATGGCATTCACTTTTGCATAATCCGGGTCAATACCTTTCACCGTAACAATACTCTGCATATCGCCATTGCGTAAGAGCGCCTTCTCTTCTACCACTGCAGTACTGGAAGACACACCCTCAATTGCTTGAATCTTTTTACGCAATGCCGCATCTGCTACAAAGCTTTTCCCTTTTGCAGGCACAATGCGGATATCTGCATAAAAATCTGCGTACAAACTTTTCACCATGTCTTCAAAACCATTGAAGACACTTAATACAATAATCAGGGCTGCAGCACCAACGCCAATGGCTACCACACTGATCCACGCAATGAGGTTAATGGTATTGGTAGATTTTTTAGACCGGAAATAACGCCAGGCAAAAAATGACTGCATGGGTTTATTTTACTTGATCAGGAGGGGTCTTCAGGTTTGCGCTCAGACTCAATCTTCTTGAAGATTTCTTCCATTTTGAACACATGATCGAGGGTATCATCCTTGAAATACTGTAGAACTGGGATTCTTCTCAGCTGATGTTTTACCTTATCAGCCAGTTCCTTTTTGATTTCCCAGGCTTTGCTATCGATCATATGCAAGGCTTCACGCTCATCTTCCATATTGAACAAACTCAGGTAGATACGCGCTTCCAGCAGGTCTGGCGTAACCTTTACAGAGGAAATAGAGACCATGCCCCCATTGATCATATTCAGTCCCAGCCTTCTGAAAATTTCGTTAAGTTCATGGAGCAGCACGGCTGCCACCTGTTTTTGACGCTTACCTTCTTGCATAAATGATACCTTTGCTCCGCTGCAAAAGTATTGAAATCAGGCAGCAAGCGGCATTTAAATTCAACGGATGAAAAAATACCTCGGTCTCGTCAAGTATCTCAAGCCTTATCGGAAGAATATTGTACTCTACCTGATTTTTGTGCTTTTCGCGGTGATCTTCAGTGTGGTATCTATTGCCATGCTCTTTCCTTTTCTGGAAATCATCTTTAACAATAAGCTCGTTACTGAAATTCCTCCATTTGAATTAAGTGGGGAATGGGTGCTGGACTATATGCGCTACTACTTCAGCATGATTATACAAGCGCATAGCAAGACCTATGCACTTGGCTTGGTCTGCATCTTTATTGTAACAGCCATTTTTTTGAAAAACCTTTTTGTGTACTTGAGTTATTATGCCATGAGCCCCATCCGTAATGGCATGATGGTGCAGTTACGTAATGATCTTTACAATAAGATACTCACCCTGCCTATCGGCTTTTTCACCGAACAAAAGAAAGGCGATATCATTAGCCGCATGACCAATGATACCTGGGAACTGGAGAGTGCTGTCGCTAACACGCTAGACGGTTTAATTAAAGAGCCCATCAATATCATCTTCTTTTTAGGCACACTGGTATTCCTGAGTCCGCAACTTTCCTTACTGCTGTTTATACTTTTACCTGTTGCCGGTTTCATCATAGGCCGCATCAGCAAGAGCCTGAAAAAGCAGAGCAATATTGCTGCAGAAAAATCATCTGAGGGCTTAAGCATCTTGGAAGAGACATTGGGTGGCATGCGCGTGATCAAGGCTTTCAATGCTGAGCGACATATCCGCAATAAATTTCTGCAAACCAATGATGCACTATTTCATGTAAAGAACAAGATGAATTTTCGTCGCGACCTTGCCAGTCCGATTAGCGAGTTTCTTGGCATCGTCGTACTCTGTGTGATTCTCTGGTTTGGTGGTAACTTGATTTTAGAGAACAAAGGTTTTGGTTTGAATGGTGCTGCATTCATCATGTATATTGGTGTATTTAGTCAAATCATCAATCCATCAAAATCTTTGAGCACGGCATTTTACAATATGCAGCGCGGCACATCGGCGCTAACACGAATTGAAGCGATTTTACAAACACCAATTACAGTTGCAGATAACCCTAATGGAAAGCAGTTAACTGAATTCAAACAAAGCATTGAGTTCAGAAATGTGTCGTTTTATTATGAAGACACACCTATTCTGCAAAACATCAATCTCACCATTGAGAAAGGCAAGACCATCGCCCTCGTTGGTTCTTCCGGTGCGGGCAAGAGTACACTGGCTGATTTGGTGCCCCGCTTTCACGATGTAAGCAGCGGCGAATTGTTAATTGATGGCGTGAATATTAAAGACTACCAATTAGAAAGTTTGCGTAGCCAGATTAGTATTGTAACACAAGAACCTATTCTCTTCAATGATACCATTGCCAATAATATCGCCTTAGGTACCAAACCTGATATGCAGTCTATTCGCGAAGCAGCACGCGTTGCAAATGCATTACAGTTTATCGAAAACAAAGAAGAAGGATTTGATACCAATATTGGGGATCGCGGTGGTAAACTGAGTGGTGGTGAACGGCAGCGCCTTACCATTGCCCGTGCGGTATTGAAGAACCCGCCCATCCTGATTTTGGATGAAGCCACATCCTCATTGGATACTGAAAGCGAAAGGCTGGTGCAGGATGCCATCAATAATATGATGCAGAACAGAACCAGCATTGTGATTGCACATAGACTCTCTACCATACGTCATGCAGATGAAATCATCGTGTTGCAGAAGGGACAAATCGCCGAGCGTGGCACCCATGATCAACTGATTGCACAAGGCGGTATCTATCGAAGATTGGTGGAGATGCAGGAAGTAAAATAACCCAACAAAAAAGGCAGTCTTTCGACTGCCTTTTTCTATTCGCTGACGCCGCTGTTGGTGTTATCACCAACAGTGAATAGCTTACGCTATATCTTTATTTATGGAATAAAAATACATGCAATTCCCAACCTTATACCCAACATTTTTTACCGCCACCTGCAATAACTGGCTGCACTTACTGCAAGATGTTCAATGTAAAGATATCATCCTCAACAGCCTATCTTTTTTAGTTGAAAAGCAAAGGATTCGGGTATTTGGTTTCGTGATCATGAACAATCACCTGCATATGATTTGGCAAATATTGGGCGACCATAAACCCGAGGATGTACAAAGAGATTTTCTAAAATATACAGGACAGCAAATTAAATTTTATCTCCAAAAAAACAACCCGGAGCTTTTAGAGAAATGTAGGGTGAACGCAAAAGACAGGCAGTTTCAAATTTGGAAAAGAAATGCTTTAAGCATTGAGATTTTTTCAGAAGCTGTAATGGTGCAAAAACTAAATTATATTCACCTCAACCCCGTAAGAGCTGGCATGGTGCTACTGCCAGAAGATTACTTGTATTCATCTGCTGCTTTCTATGAACTACAACTCGAACGATTCAGCTTCTTGTCACATTATAAAGACAAAAGTCCTGGTTGCGGGTGATAACACCACGCAACGGCGGCAAGGCGAAAACTGTTGTTGGTGAGAAACACCAACAACAGCAAAGATGCAGGAAGTAAAATAACCAACAAAAAAGGCAGTCTTTCGACTGCCTTTTTCTATTCGTTGAATGAATTGATTATTGTTCAACTGCTGGCTTTACCAAACCCAGTTTTGCTTCCAGGCTTAAAGTAGCATGTGGTACTGCGCGCAATCTGGCTTTATCAATCAACTTACCGGTAACACGACAAATACCATAAGTCTTGCTTTCGATACGCATCAATGCTTTCTCCAGGTGATCTATATACGTGATCTGACGGCTAGCCATCTGACTCAACTGTTCTCTTTCCATGCTCATTGAACCATCTTCCATAGTCATGTAACGAGCATCATCATTATCACCACCCATTTCATCCTTACGGGTAATCAAACCCTGCAGATAAACGAGTTCTTTCTTAGCTGCTTCCAGCTTCTTGTTGATCAACTCACGAAACTCAGCTAAATCAGCATCAGAATATCTAACTAAAGGTGCACTTGGTGCAGGTGTTGGCTCAGCTCTTTTTTCCATAGGTGTATATCCGGGCTTATAGGGTACAGCAGACTTCGCACTAATCTTTGGCACTTTCACCTCTTTTGGTGGCTCAGGCTGTTTTTTAGGCTTGGGCGGAGGAGGAGGTGCAATAGCTGGTGCTGGTTTTGCAACCGGCGCTGGCTTGGCGGCAGGAGCTGCTTTTGCTGCTGGCGCAGGTGCAGGGGCTGGCTTAGCTGGCGCTGCCTTTGCAGGAACAGGCTTAGCAACCGGCTTGGCAGCTGGCTTTACTGGTGCTTTTGCTACAGGCTTTGCAGGCACTTTTGGCGCTGGCTTAGGTGCCGGCTTAGCAGATGCTTTTTTGGCGGGGGCAGCTTTTTTAGCAGGAGCCGCCTTTTTAGCTGGCGCTGCAGCTTTCTTAGCTGGCGCAGCTTTTTTGGCCGGTGCTGCTTTTTTTGCAGGGGCCGCCTTCTTGGCCGGAGCAGCTTTCTTGGCTGCTGGCTTAGGTGCCGGCTTTACTGCTTTTTTGGGTGCTGGTTTCTTTGTTGCCATAGCATCATTTTTTTATTACGTTGACTTTCAGCAAGATATCATTAATTTCTACTTCTACACCGGCTTCCAAAGCAGGCATAAACTCGATGCTATCTGCCAAAATTTCGGCGCAAATATAGTCCTTAAATTCATTTATAGATGGCATGAGTACCTCATGCTGAGCCACTTGCACGAATATACGGTCTGTGAGTTCAAAACCTTGTTCTTTGCGGATATTTTGTACACGGTTGATGAATTCGCGTGCATCACCCTCTTTTTTGAGTGACTCTGAGAGGGTTATATCCAAAGCAACAGTAAGACTGCCTTTAGATGCAACACTCCATCCGGGAATATCTTCCGCCACAATTTCCACTTCATTCAACTGCAGACTGTAGGTACCGGCTGAAAGCTGGATACTTATTTCACCTGCTTTCTCCAGTTCAGCAATCTGGTGCTGCGTAAACTGACCAATCAAGGCAGCAGCTTCCTTCATCTGCGCACCCAGCTTGGCGCCAAGCACTTTGAAGTTGGCCTTGATCTTTTTATTGATCACACCCTCGGTATCGGTGATATAGGTCAGCTCCTTCACATTCACTTCCGCCTTGATCAAATCTTCCACACGCTCTAATTGCAGTTTCATCTCTGGATTCAACACAGGAATCAAGACTTTCTGCAATGGCTGACGCACTTTGATATTGACTTTCTTACGGATAGACAACACTAAAGAAGATACATCCTGCGCCAATTGCATGCGTTCTTCCAAGGATGCATCAATCGCAGCTTCATTCGCTTTCGGATATGCTGCGTGGTGTACGCTTGCTGCATTAATTCTGCCAGTCACGGCATTCAAACGCTGGAACACAGCATCACTAAAGAATGGCGAAATTGGTGCCATCAGTCTGATCAATGTTTCCAAACACTCGTACAAAGTCTGGTAAGCCGCAATCTTATCGCCTTCATACTCACCCTTCCAGAAACGGCGGCGACATAAACGCACGTACCAGTTACTTAAATGCTCATCTACAAACTCCTCAATCAAACGGCCTGCTGCGGTAGGCTCATAATCATCCATTGCCGCACTGGCTTTTTTGATCAGGGTATTGAGTGATGATAAAATCCAACGATCAATCTCGGGTCTTTCCGCCAGCGGGATATACGCTTCTTTAAAAGCGAAACCATCCACATTGGCATAAAGCACAAAGAATTGATAGGTATTGTAGAGTGTACCAAAGAATTTACGCTGCACTTCCTGAATACCGGCAAGATCAAACTTGAGGTTATCCCAAGGTGATGCATTGGTGATGAGGTACCAGCGCGTAGCATCAGCGCCATATTTCTCGATGGTTTCAAATGGATTCACCACGTTGCCGAGGCGCTTACTCATTTTATTACCATTCTTATCCAAGACCAATCCGTTACTCACTACTGTCTTATACGCCACACCAGCCTGATCGCCTGCTGCTTTCATACCCGATGCATCCCACAAGCCAGCTTGCTTCAACTCTTCTTCTACACTTTCTTTAATCAATGAACCCAACGCATGCAGGGTATAGAACCAACCTCTGGTTTGATCCACACCTTCCGCAATGAAATCAGCCGGATAATTCTGCGCGAATATTTCCTTGTTCTCAAATGGAAAATGCCATTGCGCATAAGGCATGGCACCACTATCAAACCATACATCCACCAGATCAGGTACACGATGCATGGGTTTGCCTGAAGGCGATTGCAGGATCACTGCATCAACTTGTGGCTTATGTAAATCAGTCACTTTTTGTACCGGACTATCCGGATGAATCTTACCAGTTAATTCTTCGATGCTGCCGATGCAGATTTCTTCTGCACCATCAGCTGTTCTCCAAATAGGTAATGGTGTGCCCCAGTAGCGACTGCGGCTCAAGTTCCAATCAACCATATTCTCCAACCAGTTACCGAAACGACCTTCACCGGTAGAAGCCGGTTTCCAACGAATGGTCTTATTCAAATCCACCATGCGCTCTTTCAGCGAAGTGGTACGAATAAACCAAGCATCCAATGGATAATACAAAATAGGCTTATCTGTTCTCCAGCAATGCGGATAACTGTGCTCGTATTTCTCTACTTTAAATGCACGGTTCTCTTTCTTCAACTTCACGCAGATGTCTACGTTCACATCTACATAGTTGGGATCGTCTTTATAATTCTTGACATAACGATTGCTGAACTCACCCAAACCATCTACAAACTTCCCCTCACGATCAACCATCGTCAGAATACCGATGCCATACTTCTTGCCTACTTTAAAGTCATCTGCACCAAAAGCCGGTGCGGTATGTACAATACCGGTACCGTCTTCCGTAGTAACGAAATCACCCAGAATGATGCGGAAAGGATCGCCACCTGCATGCTGCGGCGCATTGGCTTCATAAGGCAGCAATTGCTCATATCTGCATTCTTCAATATCCTTACCCTTGAAACTGGTGATGATTTTCCAAGGCAGTAGTTTTGCTTGCTCGTTGTAGCCTTCAAAATCACCATTCTCGCCCTCCGGCTTGAAATACTTACCCAACAAGGCTTTTGCCAAAACAATATTGATAGGTAAATGCGTATATGGATTGAAAGTTTGTACCAACACATAGTCAATCTCAGGGCCAACAGTTAAGCCAAGATTGGATGGCAGCGTCCAGGGTGTGGTAGTCCAAGCCATGAAGAAAACTTCTGCGCCATGCACTGCTTCATGCAAGAATTTACTCTTTTCATCCTGCACCGCACGGAACATCACTACTGCGCTGGTATCCTTCACATCCTTGTACGTACCGGGCTGATTCAATTCATGTGATGACAAACCTGTACCTGCTGCAGGTGAGTAAGGCTGGATACTGACACTTTGATACAACAAACCTTTATCGTACAACTGCTTCAGCAACCACCACAACGTTTCTATATAATTGTTGTCGAAAGTGATGTATGGATCATTCAGATCAACCCAATAACCCATCTTAGTCGTCAACTCATCCCACTTATCCTTGTACCGCAATACCGCTTCACGGCATTTCTGGTTGTATTCTTCTACCGTAATTTTCTTACCGATATCTTCTTTGGTAATACCCAATTCCTTCTCCACACCTAGTTCAACAGGCAAACCGTGGGTATCCCATCCGCCCTTGCGCTTTACCTGAAAACCTTGCATGGTTTTGTAGCGACAAACCATGTCTTTCAAAGTTCTGGAGATCACGTGGTGAATGCCGGGCATGCCATTGGCACTTGGAGGGCCTTCATAGAACACAAAGGGCTTGGCCCCGGCTCTCAGCTCCACACTTTTTTCGAATGCCTGTTCGCTCTTCCAGCGGGCCAGTATCTCCTGCTCTATGGATGGCAGGTTCAGTCCGCCGAACTCCTGGTATTTTGCGCTCATAATCAATAGAATCCTTGCCTGACGGCGATTTTTATGGTTTGCGAAGGTAAGGAAAAGCGGGGGTTGTAGCGGCCGGGTAAATGGCATAAAAAAACCCCGCATTTGCGGGGCTCCAAACGCCTCATTTGCAATTTGGATTAAAAAGTTCTGCTGCCACTGGCCTGATGCGCAAAGCGGAGCTTGTATTTGATCTTGGTAGGTCTGGTTGGCGGTACTACCGGATTACCATTATCATCAGCAGGATCTGCGCTCAACACTTCCATTTTTGCGTAAGTGTTTCTTGCCGTTTTGAATACAAAAGTCTTACCGGCAATTGGCGCAAAAGTTCTGGTTGTGCTGTTATAGATATACCACTGCGCACCCTTCACTGCCAACTGAGCTGCGGTGGTATCATAAGCATAG
This sequence comes from Chitinophagales bacterium, assembly GCA_017303835.1. Classification (NCBI taxonomy): domain Bacteria; kingdom Pseudomonadati; phylum Bacteroidota; class Chitinophagia; order Chitinophagales; species Chitinophagales bacterium. Next base: position 140,253 of record JAFLBI010000002.1, on the reverse strand, counting down.
CCAGTAGCCGGCGCTTCAAGCACTGATTCGAAAGTGCTATTGAGCACTTGCACACCAGCCGAACCGGGACCAGAAGCATTGCTATTCACAATGAATTTTTCAAAACGCATACCGAAATCCCACTTGGTAGAAGCAGAATCTGCATTAGCCACTCTTGCACCCGTTTCAAAACTGAACAGATCATGTGGGCCAACTGATGTACCTGATACCAGAAAATCTACAGAAGTCACTACGGCAGGCGTAGGCTTATCTTCCTTCTTACAACTAACCAAAGCAGCAACTGCAAACACGGTCATCAAAACGCTTCTCATAACATTTATTTTTTAAAAGAATAGATTACGGAGGTGAAGTAATTGATACCGGGAATATTGGGCATAAACCGGGCATCAATCTGATTGAATAAATTATTGACACCAAGCTGCATGGTCCATCTTTGCGCAATCCGCTTTCCGATGGTAGCATTCACTTGTATTTGTGCATTGGCAAACTCATCATCTCTGTTGGCAAAACCATTGCCATCACGGTCAATCACGCCCCAGCGACTACGATAAATTGCACGGACACTTGCCTGAATACCTTTTACATCCTCATAAAACATACGCAGGTTTGCCATATGCTTACTACGATTCAGCAGTCCACTGTAATCGCTGCGTTGCATCAATCTGGCAGGACCGCCTTCGTAATCCCTGCCATACACAGCACCACTATTCACTTTCTCTACAATGGCTTTATCGCCAGATAAAAGAAACTGATAACCTGCTTGCACATTGATGTGTTTGGTAAGCTGCCATTTAATGTTAGACTCAATGCCTTGTGTAAAAGCGCGATTCACATTGACATAGCTGAACACTGAAGTGCTGTTAGCATTGGTTGCTACAGGCAGATAGTTAATCAGATTGGACACATCGTTTCTGAAGAGATTCAATTCAGCGTGAATGCTATTGCTTGGTGTAAAGTGAACACCGAGATTAAATCCATTGGATATCTCCGGCTTCAATGTGGTGATTTGATATGCAGCAGGCAGGATTTGTGCTACCAAGCCCAAACTCATTTGCCTTTGTAACTCTGCGATGGAGAATTCGGATGCACCGTAAATACTGTATCCATCAGCTGCATTGTTCACAAAACTTAAATAGAGTTGGCGAAAATCTGGCGCTTTGAAACCTGCGCCATATGATGCATTGATTTGCCATTTATCCGCAGGCTTCCACTGCAAAGCCAATTTGGGACTCAGCCTGCTTTGAAAATCCGTATTGTGGTCATACCGTAAACCAGTGATTAGTAAAAACTGATTATTGATGCGCCATTCATCCTGTGCAAAAGCATGAAAGATTGACTGCGTTTTTCTTTCGCGGTAACGTGTTGTGGCAACTGTTTGATAAGTAGCACCTCCACCAATCGTGAGCGTGTGTTTACCCAATTGCCAGTCGGTTTGATTTTCTGCACGCCAAAAACCTTGTTCAAAACTATCGTAGTAATAGCGCGCACCATTCTTCAAACTGTCTAATTGCTGCACATAGCGAAATCCGCTGCCAACAAGGCTTATACGGGTTTTTACTTTATCAGAAAACTGATGTGTTAATACCGGGTTGATGGTATAATCATTGGTTCGGCCACCGCCTGCAATGTTGATGTTCTTGTCATTGATGGCATAATAACTATCCTGCCATCCGTAGAAGTAACGATTGTTCAGCACAAGTTTGGTACGATTGCTAAACTGATAACTCAATTTGAATTGCGCCGTGTAGTTGTAATATGGGTCCAGTGTTTTCTCAGGCGTAGCAGGATCTAATTCGTAACCATTGCCACTATTGCGGTTGACAAAATAATAGATACCTGCTTTATTGGTTTTCCAGTTACCGCTGGCATAGATATCTGATGTAGCAAATGAACCATAACGAATACCTGCCTGTAATTGATTACGCAACAAAGGCTCAGTAATGATATTGATCACACCACCCATAGCTTCGCTACCATACAAGCTGGATGATGGCCCTTTGACGATTTCAATTTTCTTGATATTACCCACTGCAAAGCGTGATAAATCCATCACGCCACCCTGGCGACCAATCAAAGGTTCGCCGTCCAATAAAATCATGGTATGATCGGGCGACAAACCCTGCAACTGCACCCCATTACCAAATACACCGCCGCCCACTGCATTACTCCCACTACCTGCTGTCAAAAACACACCAGTTTGCTCCTGGAGAATATCATATAAACGCAGTGAACCACTCTGTTGAATTTGTTTGGCATTGATGAGTGTAACAGGCACAGCTACATTACCCAATTTGCGTTCTGTTCTGGTTGCTGTAACCACCACATCATCTGCACTCCCATCCAGCGTATCGCGCAAAGGCTTTTGCGCCTTCAGCGATGTTCCAACAAGAAGCAGTGCTATGAATAAACCTGTACGCATTTTCTGGCTGCAAATGTTGGCATACAGGCAGATATGTGCGTAATGGAATTGTCATAAGAAGCGATTGCTATCAGGTTTGACAATCGCATGACAAAGTAATTTTCATGCTTAACGCAAAGAGAATCGCAGCCCCACAAAAAAACGTCTTCCCTGCATAGGTGCGTAGTTATAATTGGGATCAAAACTGAGGCCTGCAGGGTTGAGTAAAGCATTGCCAAAATTGCTATTGACATTTTTATCGAATGGATCTGATGGACGCATGATTGGGAACAAGGGCAGGTAATCGAATAGATTCTTTACGCCCGTGTATAACTGAAACTTGGTCCATTTTTTGGTGAGCTGCAGATTCCACAAACTGAAAGCCGGACTCATGGCTGGTCTTGGATCATTCTCCAATACAGGCATCAACATGGATGCAGTGTAATTACCTGTTAGATCTACACTGATCGCAGGCTGCTGCCATTGATAAGTCAACGCCCAGGTAGCACTGTATTTAGGCGTTTGGATAATGGGCAGTTTTTCTTTTTGGTTATTGCTTGTTTGCTCCTGAAAAGCATCCAGATAAGTTATGCCGAGATTCATGGTGAGGGGAAAACGCCATTCCAAAGAAGCATTTAAGCTGAGTCCCTGCGATACTGCCCTGCCAACCAGGTTACGATAGATCACCTGATTATCATTGGTGAGGTAATCAGGAATAATCTTATTACTGAAATTGGTGTGAAAGGCTGATGCATCCAATAGAATATGCACTGGATCTGTATGGATATGTTGTTGCAAATGCACATTGATATTGTAGGATTGTTCCGGATTCAAAGATTCCGCAATCACTACATGACGCGCACCGGTTAATGCGGCATGATCCTCACTAAACACATTCACGACACGAAAACCTCGGCCCAGACCGGCACGCAGGGTGGTCTTTTCAGCAACAGACCATTTATAGTTAAGGCGCGGACTCAGAATAACTCCGTGCTGCTGGTGATAATCTGCACGCAAGCCGCCCAACAATGTGTGCTTATCGTTGATGGTCCATTCATCTTGCATAAATAAACCGGGCAGACTGATCCGTGAAGGTTGGTTCAATCCATTGGCATCTGCTGTGATGAGTGTGTTATCATCCAACCAGGTATAGCGCAAGCCTCCACCAAAAAGCAGATCATGATCGCGGAGTGATTTGTTCCACAAGAGCTGTGCAAAGCCGATATGTTGTTTACCCATATAAGGCGTATTGCCATATACAGAATTTTGTCCGTGATAATTATACGAGAACTGCAATTGAATATCCTCCCTTGCTATGGGCAAGGAATACTGCCCCAATAATTCCAAACGATTGGTATAAATACTCTCACCATACACACTATCTCCACCACGGAAGGAAGGATTCCATTGGGTTTGTCCGCCCCAACGATCTTCATACACATAGCGCGCTGCAATGGAGGCTTTGCGATTGGCATGTCGTTTAAAAGACCATTTATTGAACAGGGAAATCCTGTTTTGTAAGCTCATGTCCGTAAAGCCATCTGCATTTCTATCCATCACTTGATTGAAGCCAAAATGATTGATACCCCAAAGTGTCTGCACTTTCTTTTTGCCTAAGCGGAAAGAAAGATCGGTATTGTGTTCACCAAAACTGGTTGCCTGAATATCTGCACTGATGGCTGGAGCTTTCTCCGGTGATTTGGTGATGATATTCACGATGCCCGCCATGCTTTCACTGCCATAGAGCGATGCAGCTGGGCCTTTCATCACTTCCACTTTATCAATGATGCTGTTGGGAATACCCATATAGCCATAGACACTACCCAATGCGCTCACGATGGGCATGCCATCAATCAATACTAATGTATGTGCTCCTTCTAATCCATTGATGCGAATCTCTCCGGTATTGCATACGTTACAAGTGTATTGCGCACGAATACCATTCACCATGGATAAAGCCTCAAACACATTCATGGATGGCGACTTCCGAAAGAAATTACTATTGTACTGTTCAACAGTTACAGGAGAAGCACTCATCAGCACCGGCTTCATGGTTCCTGTAACCACTACTTCTTGTAATGCCTGCTCAGAAGCTGCTAGGGAAATTGTATACGACTGTTGTGATGCACTGAGCAGAACTGTTGCCGGCTGAAAGCCAATAGCCTGTACATGCAAATGCTTTTGCGCGCTCATATTGGCCAAGCGGAAATAACCAGTACTATCTGTTAGTGCAGCTTGTTTAGCAGACAACTTCACATAAGCACCCATGACCGGTTTACCATCAGATACAACTCGTCCTTCAACGACAGACTGACCATACACAGCAGTTGCCCACATTAACCATATACAGCAAAACCACTTCATTTTTAGACTTGTCTAAATTTTTATTTAGCCAAAAATAAATATTAAATCAGTTCTGCCAAATAAAAAACGCTCCATAAAGGAGCGTTTAAGGGTATAGTGGGGGCATTTATAACTTGAATCCTAGACCCAGAAAGAAGTTTCTGCCATCAGCCGGCATTAGGCCCGGACCGGGATAACCACCTGCTCTTCTGGTGAAATAAGCCAGGTTGCCAGCGTTATTGATACCACCTCTCAGACTATATCGCTGTTTGAAACGATAGGTGAAGGACAAATCACTTACCAGATAAGCAGGAATCAAGCCTGCAGTAGCAGCGGCATTAGGGGTAACTGTATTATTGGCATCTGCAAATGACTGGCTCACATAACTGAGTTGTGCAGTTATAGACAGGCCTTTATAGAAATAATTCAGTCCACTTCTAAGGATATGCTCCGGCGCATTCTCTACGTATTTGTTTCGAAGATTGGATTCCACCAGATTGCTGCCACTACGGGTAACCACACGCACATGCTCATAGCGTGCATCGGTATATGAATAGGATGTAAACAAACTGATTTCTCCAGCAGCCTTACCTAACAAGCCGGCTTGCATGAAATTGATTTCCGCAAAGGCTTCCACGCCTTTACTAATACTGTTACCAACATTGGTCCTAAAATTATAGCTGCTGTTATCCGGACGTAATTGCGTGATTGCACCAATTCGATCTGCATAATTCAACCAGAAGACACTGACATCAAACATTAACCAATTCTTGATTTTACCTCTATAACCCATGTCCACGCTGTATCCACGAGAGTCACGCAGATTTGGATCTACGATATCTGTAGTGGCTGGCACACTTAGATCAGCAAACTGAATAGGGCGATAGCTTTCTGTATAGTTGGCATAAAATTCTGTTTTACCAAGATGGTATTCAGCAGCCATGCCAAATAATACAAAGCTTCTGTCGCGTTTTGTTGGCGCTGTCTTCACTTCCACCCCATTACTGATATTGGTTCTGCCGCTCACATCAGCAGTTACGCGCTCGTAGCGAATACCCGGGATCAAAATCAGTTTATCTGTTACATGAATAATATTCTCGGCACTAATGGCGGTATTGATAGAGCCAAACCGAAGATCACCAGGATACAAACCATCTACGCTCATATCAAAATCTGAACCGGCTGTGCCTCTACCATTGCGGTATCTTCTGGTGAGTCCGTTGAAATAACGCAGCCCAGTTGAAAAACTATTTATGATACCAAAGACGGTATAATTATGCAAGTAGCGTAGCTCAGCACCGAAATTCCGATACTGATCTATATCCACTGTTCTGTTGGCATATTGCCCAGTAAGTGGGTTGATGCTATCCTTCACTGTAATCGCTTGCATAAAGCCCACACTGTTTCTATCACCACTTAAGCCAAACACTTTTAATTCAAGTCGATTGTTATCGCGCATATTGTACTGCAAATTCAAAGCACCAATATGGAATTCGTTGTTAAACCAGTTTCTATTGCGTAGCGACTGTCTGCTATTTTGATTGAACTGCGCATCAGTTAATCCGCCCGGCTGTTGACTCAACATACTATAGCGAGTATATTCAACAGATGCGTTCAGTCGATCTGTAAAACGCCAGGTAAACGTACCATAACCCGTATTGGTATGATAGCCGCTATTCTGACGCCACCCATCCGCACTGCGGTGATCAAACGCAGCGTAGTAGTGGAATTTCTTTGTTTCACCACCAATGGCATTGTACGAATTGATCATACCAAAACCACCGATGGTTTGCTCTGTTTCCACACTGAATGGCTTGTTGATCTCGCTACCATTTTTCACAACATAGTTTACCATACCCCCCAATTGCGGACCGAAAGCCAGAGATCCTGCGCCTTTTACAATCTGCACTCTTTGTACCGCCTGTAGGGGTGGATGATAATAGGCTTCGGGATATCCAAAGGGATCAGAAGAGATATCAAATCCATTCTGGCGTACGTTAAAATCCCAACTGCGGTTCGGACTCAAACCTCGGGTTGCAATGCCAATTTGAATACCGCTACCATCGCTTTCCCAAATATGGATACCCGGCACTTTAGCCATTACCTGACGCATATTATTCATCACCACGTTCCCATTCACATGATCCATCACCACCAATGCATTCTTCTTACCTGCAAATACATGGGTGCCTACGATCTCGGGCAGTTGATGTATGTCTTGTCTGGTATTTTTTCCAACCACCGTAACATCTGGTAAATATTCTTCCTTAGATAATGTATCGCCTGAAACCTTGAATCGTTGTGCATTCACTTGTCCAATGATCATTAGTCCGGCCAAAAAACAGTAGATCTTGCTCATCATAGTGTATTTATTCCGGCGCGAAAGTGGCACAGAACAAATTCAGGTAGTATCAAAATCGGGAAAGTGGTTTACGCAAAAAGAAAAAAGGTCTGCATAGCAGACCTTTGTTGAATGATTTATTCTGTTTATCTCATCAAAACACTTTCTTTCCGTTGCTATAGGTAGCCAGCACTTTTGTATTGAGTATTTCTTGATCTGCCACAGTCATTAAGTCTTTGTCTAAGAAAATAAAGTCGGCCTTTTTCCCTTTCTCGATACTACCAATTTCCTTTTCCATAAAATTGGCTTTAGCAGCCCAGATCGTCATACCACGGATGGTTTGCTCACGCGTCAATGCATTCTCCATCTGAAATCCTTGCTCGGGAAAGCCTTTGGCATCTTTTCTCACCACCGCTGCCAAAAATGTTTTGAATGGTGAAATGTCTTCTACGGGAAAATCAGTACCCAGCGGCAACCAACCATTCTGCTTCAGCAAATGCTGATAAGCATAAGCGCCTTTCAATCTTTCTGCGCCCAAACGATCACCTGCCCAATACATATCGCTGGTGGCGTGTGTTGGTTGAACAGAAGGCACCACAGCTACTTTGCCAAATAGATCAAAATCATTTTCATTCACTACCTGTGCATGTTCTATACGCCAGCGCTTATCATTACCTGCTTGCAGATAGCGATTGTAGATATTCAACACTTCACGATTGGCACTATCACCAATGGCATGCGTACACATTTGAAAATCAGTTTTGCTGAGCACAGCAGCGAGTGAATCGAAATGTTCTTTCTTACTCAGCAGAAAACCTTGCCAGCCGGGCTGATCACTGTAATGCTTCAGCAAACAAGCACCCCGACTACCCAATGCACCGTCAGCATAGACTTTCACGCCTTTTACAAATAAGCGATCTGTTTTGTAAGGACCTTTATCCAAATATTTCGAATAATTCTCGGGGTTATCACTGAGCATTACATAAAGACGCATCATGAGCTGATTGTCTTTTTGCAAAGCATCAATCATGTCAACATCTGTATGCATCAGGCCACAATCTGTAATGGTGGTCAAGCCCATTTCAAAACAGTTCTTTTGAGCTGCCAGTAACCATTTTGCGTAATCTGCTTTGGTAGGTTTGGGTATTTGTGCATAGACCGCATTGTCGGCATTATCAATCAACACGCCGGTAGGCTGACCGTTTTTCACCATGATTTCTCCACCGGTAATTTGTTGCCCCGCTTTGACACCTGCCAGCTCCAATGCTTTGTTATTCGCAATAGATGCATGACCATCCACACGTGTTAACACCACTGGCTTATCGGGAAACAATTCATTCAACTTACTATTGTCCGGAAACTGTTTACCGGGCCAGCGATTCTGGTCCCAGCCGCGACCTTGAATCCAAGGCTCATCAGGATGTGCTTTGGCAAAATCAGCTACACGTTGCACCACTTCATCCCAACTATTGGCGCCAAATAAATCTACTTGAAACAAGGCGCGACCATAACCCACAAAGTGGGCATGTGCATCAATCAATCCGGGATAAATGGCTTTGCCCTCAGCATTCACCATTTCCTTTGCCTCATACGCAGCCATGATGGCGGAATCTGAACCCGTTTCGAGAATGACACCATCTTTCACCGCAAAAGCACTTAAGGTTGTAAAGGCAGAATCAACCGTATAGACTTTGGCATTGTGAACGATTAGGTCAGCTTTCTGCTTGGTATTACAAGCAAACAATACAGCTAAGCTGGCAAATAGCAATAGTTTTCTCATAGCAATCAATTGAGTTTGCAAAATAGGATGAAACCTACACCTTAACACGAAAATTGGATGGGTGTTTATTTCAGCAGATCACAGGGCTTCAAGCCAGTGTGTTTCTTGAAGGCTGCAGAGAAATGCGAGATAGAGGAATAGCCCAGTAAAGCAGATACATCGGTAACGCTTAGGCTCTTTTCATAGAGCAAATATTTCGCGTGCTCCATGCGCTGTTGCTGATAGAAATCAAAGATGGTGGTACCGAATACTTCTTTGAAACCTTTTTTCAGGTAACACTCATTAATCGCCACTTTACGGCTCAATTCCTTGATGGTGATGGGATCACCAATATGTTGCAGTAGAATATCTCTTGCCTGATAAATTGCCTCGCGGCCACGCTCATCAGCCAAAAACTTACAGCTAAAGCCTTCTTCTTTCTCATCTACCAGACAATCGAGGCTGTAGAGCAATAATTCATGCACTTTGGCATTCACGAAGATATTTTCTAGGGCACCGTGGTAGCTGTGATTCAGTAAAGCATCCAGCACATTGCGCTTTTTATTGCACAAACCAAAAACCTTGGTAAATGCATGTGGGTGCTTAAACGCCAACACTTCGTCTTTGCGGTTAGACAGCTTCACATTGTGCACAAACTGATGCAAAAAAGTAGCGGTAAAATGAAATACGAATACATCTACGGTGCGCATCTTACCATCACAGTTTTCTGTGGGCAATTGCTTACACATAGAACAGCTACGCTCTTCACAATAACGGTTACCAGTTGTACAGTAGCGAATTTCCAGGTAGTTGTCCTTGGGTTTGGAAGGATTGTAATGGTAAACCATCATGCCCGTATCATCGGCCACCCAAGGATGTTGGGCGTAGTATCTACGGATAGAGTATTGAATAGAACCCGGTATTTTCTGCTCCTTCTGGTGCAGCAGGGTCATACTTGGTTCAATACCCTCACGGTGTGCTACCCGCAATATGTCCATTACTTCCAACATTGCAGCAAAATTAGCTGTATCTACATAGATCGCCAAGCCGGGGCTTGGTAAGGAAGTCTTAAAACCCTTGAAGGCACTGTTTTTTTCCGCATTCCGAAAAAGCAGAAATGAATTGATTATCAATGTTTTAAAAGAAGTTCATTTTGTGAATAATTTGACCGTTTTTCATGCGGGAAAGGCACTGAAAAACAGTATTTTCGCCAGCCTCGTCAAATGAACCCAAATACAGGCGGGCAAAGGAATTTATGAGCGAAGAAATGAAGACTCCCGGCGCCGGATATGGCGCAGACAGTATACAGGTTTTAGAAGGTTTAGAAGCGGTACGTAAAAGACCCGCGATGTACATCGGCGATATCGGTGAGAAAGGTTTGCACCACCTCGTTTATGAAGTGGTGGACAACTCCATCGATGAAGCATTAGCCGGTTATTGTAAAAATATCTTCGTAACCATTCACGAAGACAATTCCATCTCTGTACAGGATGATGGTCGTGGTATCCCTACCGCCATGCACACCAAGGAAAAAAGAAGTGCATTGGAAGTGGTGATGACTGTGCTGCATGCCGGAGGTAAATTCGATAAGAATACCTATAAAGTATCCGGTGGTCTGCACGGTGTGGGTGTGAGTTGCGTAAACGCATTGAGTACTACCCTGCACGTAACTGTTCACCGAGAAGGCAAAATTTTCGAGCAAGAGTATAAGATTGGTGTTCCCCAATACGCAGTAAGAGAAATCGGTACAACCGATAAGACTGGTACTACTGTTCGTTTCTGGCCTGACCATACCATTTTTCAGGTAACTACGTACAAGCGCAGCATTCTGGAAGGCCGCTTGCGTGAACTGGCTTACTTGAACAGAAAAATCAGCATCACCCTAACTGATCTGCGCGAGCGCGATGAGGAGGGCAATGCCTATAGCACTACTTTCTACAGCGAAGGTGGTATTGTAGAGTTTGTGGAAATGCTGGATCAAAGCAGCAACCGTACACCACTAATTTCTAAGACACTGTATTTCGAAGGTCGCGATGAAGCTACCAACGTAGCTGTTGAAGTAGCTATGACCTATAACGACGATTTCAAAGAACATATCTTCTCTTATGTAAACAATATCAACACCATTGAAGGTGGCACACACGTAACCGGTTTCAGAACGGCCTTAACACGTGTGTTCAAGTCTTATGGTGATAAGGAAGGATTGTTTGAAAAAGCCAAAGTAGAAATTGAGGGTGATGATTTCCGAGAAGGATTGAGCGCCATTGTTTCTGTGAAAGTACCTGAGCCACAGTTTGAAGGTCAGACCAAGACTAAACTGGGTAACAGCGAAGTGAGTGGTATTGTACAAACAACGGTAAGTCGTGCTTTAGAAGCTTACTTGGAAGAGAATCCAAAGGAATCCAAGAACGTCATCTCTAAAATTATTCTGGCTGCTCAGGCCCGTGTTGCTGCAAAGAAAGCACGCGAAATGGTGCAGCGTAAGACAGTATTGAGCGGTGGTGGCTTACCGGGTAAGCTGGCCGACTGTTCAGAACGCGATGCAGAGAAATGCGAACTCTTTTTGGTTGAGGGTGACTCGGCAGGTGGTACAGCCAAGCAGGGTCGTGATAGAAGTTTCCAGGCCATTCTGCCTTTACGCGGTAAGATTCTGAACGTAGAAAAAGCGATGGAACATCGTATCTACGAGAACGAGGAAATCCGCAACATCTTCACAGCCATGGGTGTAACCATTGGTACACCTGAAGATCCTAAGGCATTGAATACGGTGAAGCTTCGTTACCACAAGCTCATCATCATGACCGATGCCGATGTGGATGGATCGCATATTGCCACTTTGATTCTCACCTTCATTTTCAGATACATGAAGGAACTGGTTGAGCAAGGTTATGTGTATATCGCGCAGCCACCATTGTATCTGGTAAAACGCGGCAAGGAGCAGGAATACGCCTACAATGAAGAACAGCGTAAAGCATTGGTGCAGAAGCTTGGTGCAGGTAAAGAAGACAGTGTAACCATCCAGCGATACAAGGGTTTGGGTGAGATGAATGCAGACCAGTTGTGGGAAACCACGATGGATCCATCCCGCAGAACCCTGAAGCAGGTAACCATCGAAAGTGCAGCAGAAGCAGACCGCATCTTCAGCATGCTGATGGGTGATGAAGTGGCACCGCGCCGCGAATTCATCGAAAGCAATGCCCGTTATGCCAAGCTGGATGTGTAATGTGGATTACTTCCCAGGTGGAAATCAGGCATTCATAATAAAAAGAACTAATTTAACAATCACTAACCCATACATTCATTAAACCCAACATCATGGACACATCAAAAATGATCAAAGCATACTGCCTGAAGACAAAGGAGAAGAACGTTCCTATGCAGGATGCTGTGGTTACGAAAACTGCCAAGGGTGGCTATATGGCTGCCGGTCACGATGGTAAAGGCAATAAGATGGCTGCTATCCTGAGCGAGGCCAAAGCTTTACAAGCCATTGCTGATGGCGTAGCCAAGAAAGGATTCTAAGCGTAGCTTGAAACTTAGTATAAACCCTTCCCTATGGAAGGGTTTTTTATTTGATAAACCGAATGCTGAATGGATAACGATAGGGTTTCCCATCACTGGCTTTGATGGTAGCTACCACGACCAAAATAGCAGCAGCCAAACCAAGTGCCCAAAGAAAGAGGATGCCAATCAGTGAAATAAACATCAGGATACCGATGATCACAACAGTAATTTGAAAGTTCAGCGATTCCTTCGCATGCGCTGCGATGAATCTGGACTCATCTTTCTTTACTAGATAAATAATCAGTGGCGCAATAAAGGAAGAAACAAAGGTGACCAGATGCACAATCAATGAAAGATTGCGTTCATCCTGTGTTGGTGTGTAATTATCCGGAAAGCCTACTTCGGCAAATTGTTGTTCAATCATACAGCAGATTTGATCCGAATTTAACCAGAAAAAATCAATTCTGCGCAGGTTCAGGCTTTGATAAAACTCCTTGGTGCATTCTGGTTAAAAATTCCAGCATTTCTTCCATAGATTCAATTCGTTCTACAACCAATAAGAAATTCTTACCCGCTTGCTTTAACCTTGCCTTGTTTGTACCTGTTTGGAGATACGCCAAAATACCTTTGAATAAATCAGATTCGAAGTATGGCGAATCGTTTCTATTGATGAAATAACAACGGAGTGTATCTTCTTTCAGCGTCATTTTCTCAAAGCCTAGGTCAATAGCCTTCCAGCGACAACGAACTGTTGTAAACAAATCTTCTACCTGCTTAGGGATTGCGCCAAAACGATCGAGCAGCTCTGCATAGAAAGCTTGTAAATCTGTTTCATTGGCGCAGTTATCTAGTCGCGTATACAATGACAAACGCTCGGTAATACTTTCTACATAAGCATCCGGAATCAATATCTCTAAATCTGTATCAATCGTACAATCGCTCACATAATCATCCTGCTTGCTGATCTCTTCCTTGAACACATCTTTAAACTTGGTACGCTTCAGTTCGCGAATGGCTTCATCCAAAATTTTCTGGTACATCTCAAAACCAATCTCAGCCATAAAGCCCGTCTGTTCACCACCTAAGAGATTACCTGCGCCACGTATATCCAAATCGCGCATCGCAATCTGGAAGCCACTACCGAGATCGGTAAACTGCTCCAATGTTTGCAAGCGCTTGCGCGAATCCGTTGGCAAAGTACTCATCGGCGGCGCCAACAAATAACAGAAAGCTTTTTTGTTGCTTCGGCCTACGCGCCCACGCAGCTGGTGCAAATCGCTCAACCCAAACTGGTGTGCATTGTTGATGATGATGGTGTTCACATTCGGAATATCTACTCCACTCTCTACGATATTGGTGCAAACAAGCACATCATATTTCTTATCGATGAAATCAAGAATCTTTTCTTCCAGCTGATCGCCTTCCATTTGACCGTGCGCAAATGAAATACTCAAATCCGGGCAAAGCCCTTGAATGAGTGCGGCCATTTCAGCAAGCCCATGAATACGATTATGAATGAAGAATACTTGTCCACCACGCTCGGTTTCAAAGTAGATAGCATCTCTAATGAAATCTTCATTGAACACCTGTACTTCTGTCTGGATAGGCTGTCTGTTAGGCGGCGGTGTATTGATGATGCTCAAATCGCGTGCACCCATCAAACTAAACTGCAAGGTCCTTGGAATAGGCGTTGCTGTGAGTGTTAAGCAATCCACATTTGTCTTTAATGTCTTGAGCTTCTCTTTGTGCGCTACACCAAACTTCTGTTCCTCATCAATAATCATGATGCCCAGATCCTTAAACTTCACATCTTTCCCCAAGAGGGCATGCGTACCTACGATGATATCAATCTTACCCTCTGCTAATTTCTGCAGGGTAGCTTTTTTCTCTTTGCTGGATTTGAATCGGTTCACGAAATCAACTGTCACCGGAAAATCGCGCAAGCGATCCTTGAACGTTTTATAGTGCTGAAAAGCAAGAATGGTAGTGGGCACTAAGACAGCAGCTTGTTTACCATCCACAACAGATTTGAATGCAGCACGTACAGCCACTTCTGTTTTACCAAAACCCACATCACCACAGACTAAGCGGTCCATAGGAGAAGGACTCTCCATATCCTTCTTCACATCTGCAGTTGCTTTACTTTGATCTGGTGTGTCTTCATAGATGAACGAAGCTTCCAGTTCAGTTTGCATATAATTATCCGGTGTATGTGCAAATCCTTGCTGGGCTTTTCTTTGCGCATACAGCTTAATCAGGTCAAAAGCGATTTCTTTAACCTTGATTTTGGTCTTTTCTTTCAGTCTTGTCCAAACATCACTACCCAGTTTGTTGATCTTAGGAACAGTTCCTTCCTTACCCGTATACTTAGATATCTTATGCAGCGAGTTAATGTTCACATACAGGATATCGCTGTCTTTATAAATGATACGTACAGCTTCCTGCAGTTTGCCATTCACTTCAATTTTCTGTAAACCACTATAAGTACCAACACCATGATCTATGTGTGTTACATAATCGCCCGGTTGTAAGTCTCTCAGTGTTTTTAAAGTAAGTGCCTTATTCTTGTTATAGGCTTGCTTTACCTTGTACTTATGGTAACGCTGAAATATCTGGTGGTCTGTATAACAAACCAGTTTCAGTTCATCATCAATAAATCCTTCGTGAATGGATGTAGCAATAGGTGTAAACTGAATCTCAGTTTGAAGATCAGCAAAGATGCTATTGAGTCTTTCCAACTGCTTCGCCTGCTCTGCAAAGATGAAAAGCTGATAACCTGCTCCTTCATGTGCTTTCAAGTCCTTGATAAGTAAATCAAACTGACGGTTGAAAGCGGGCTGTTCTTTTGTCTGAAAACTGATATCAAACTGCGCCAACTGTGGCTTATATCCAAACTCTACTAGATGTCTTTTTAATACCTGACGCTCAAAAGTGCTTGCCGGCAGAAAGTCGGCCGGATTCACTTCTTTGAGGTATTTCACTTCCTCTGTATCTTCCTGATCAACCGGAGCTGCTTGCGCATGCAGTGAAGTAAATGCTGCCAGGTCTTCTTCCTGCTCTGCAATTTTCTCCAGAATCACATCCCAGTCTTTCAGCCACACAATGGTATTGCTCTGCAGGAATTCCAGCAGCGATACTTTTTCCTTGCTCTCAAACTGGGTTTCAATATTGGGAATGATGTTGACTTGTAACAGCTTTCGTTCACTTAGCTGTGTTTCCGGATCGAAAATGCGGATACTGTCTACCTCATTCCCGAATAACTCTACGCGATAAGGCTTTTCATTACCAAAAGAATAAATATCCAGAATGCCCCCACGAATGGCGAACTGTCCGGGCTCATAGACAAAATCAGTGCGCACAAAACCATACATCACGAAAAGCTCCATCAAGCTTTCCAGATTAAGCGTATCGTTTGTCTTGATCTGAATGATATTCTTGCTCAGTGTTTCCGGTAAGACTACTTTCTCAAACAATGCTTCCGGGTAAGTAACAATGATCTTTTTATTTCCGCCCTTGGATAAACGCGTAAGCATTTCTGCACGTAACATCACATGTGAGCTGTTCAGCAGGCGAAAATTGCGTCTGTTTTTAAAGGAGGCGGGGAAATAAAACAGATCAAGCGCATCAGTTAGATTCTCCAGCGTATTGTGGAAATAAGCAGCTTCTTCCGCATCGTTGAGGATAACAAGGTGATTGAGTGATGCGCAAGATGGATGCTGAAAAATGGCCGTTACAAGGAACTCTGCACTACTGCCTCTGAGGTTGGTTAGTCCGATTCTTTCTGTTTGACCCTCAGGGTATTCTGTATGGGCAATACGGAGCCTGTCCGCGAGCTGTAACACCCGGGGGGATTGTAAAAAAGTATCCAACAGAACACGCAGATTCATAACCTCGCCGCAAATGTACAGTCTGAACAAACGCTATGCAGAAAAGTTGGCTCGAAAACTGGCGAAAATCTTGCACAAACAAGCTGCGAGAAAGCAAACAATCAATATCTTCAAACGATCAAAGTACATGTATGAAAAAAGGTCTTGTCCTGGGTTTGTTCTCTGCAGGCTTTTCTCTTGCCTGCGTATTCATGCTTCAGCCAAAAATTGAAAAAAGCTTATTGAAGAATGAAGAAGAAGGAGAAGAAAGTGGTTTCTACAAAGCTGCCATGCAGGCTGAACGTGCTGCCTATGAGTACAATATGCTCAAGGACCCCAGAACGGGCAAAATTCCAGATGGCATTTGGGATGCAGAATTGAGAGAAGCACAAAGTGCACCGGTTAAGCCATTTCGCAATGGCGATAATGTATGGATGAGTGAGGCTGGTGGAAATGAAAGCAATGCCGGGGAAAGCAATAACTGGCAGGAAGCTGGCCCATATAATGTAGGTGGCAGAACACGTACCATTGTTTTTGATAAGCGCTATAATGGCACAACCAATCGTGTGATACTTGCCGGTTCGGTAAGCAGCGGTGTAATGCGTACAGAAGATGGTGGCAATACCTGGACAAGGGTTGGCCCTGATCAGCAAATACATAGCTTAACGACACTGGCGCAGGATCCTCGCCCCGGCTTTCAGGACACCTGGTATGCCGGAACAGGTGAAGCCCTTGGTAACTCTACCTCAGGTACAGGCGCTTTTTTCCTGGGCCATGGTATTTTTAAATCAACCGACAATGGAAAAACTTGGACTCCTTTAAGCAGCACCCAAGGTGGTAACGTAACCACTTTTGATAACGCATTTGACCTTGTACATAAGATCGTTGTAAACCCGGCAAACGGTGATGTATATGCTGCATGCCAAAACACAATTCAACGTTCACAAAATGGCGGTACTAGCTGGACAGCAGTTATGGGAAGCTTGGGTGGTACCAGTGTTACTGGTAATACGGATGTGGTAATCAATAGTACCGGAACACGTGTCTATGCTGCTTTTCATTTAAAGAACACAACCAATCGTGGTGTTTGGGCTTCAACTACTGGTGATGCAGGATCATGGACCCTGCTTGGTGGTAATGCCAACGGAACACCAACAGGATGGCTAATTAATGAAAGCACTACTGCCAACTGGGGTCGCATCTTACTGACGCTGGTTCCAGGAAGCGAGCAACTCTTGTATGCGATTTATGAAAATGGCAAATCACAAGCTAGCCCTAATCTGCAGCCCGAGTTAGATATCTTCCGCTGCAATGCTACTGACATTGCCAATCCAGCTTGGACAAACCTCTCTTCAAACTCGCCCAATATTGCAGGATCTTTATCGAATTCACGTAACCCAATTGCACTGCAGGGTGGATACAATATGTGTGTAGCCATCAAACCAGATGATCCGAGACTAATGTTGATTGGGGGTACCGTATTATTCAGATCAGTTGATTCTTTCGCAACCAGTAGCAATGTGAGCTGGATTGGCGGCTATGGTTTTGGTAGTAGCTCAGGCTCTACAAACAACCCGTTTGGGTTTTATCCTAACAGCCATCCTGATATTCACTGCTTTGCTTTTGATCCAACCAATCCAAAAAGATTATTCTGTGGTAACGATGGTGGTATTCAGGTAACGGATGACATCACTGCAACACCTATTGTTTGGACTTATCTCCGCAATTATCAAACCCTGCAGTACTACCATGTGGCCATAGATCCTGAATCTGGCAAGAATAATTTCTTTGGCGGATCTCAGGACAATGGTTCTCATTACCGCGATGCCTCGCTTAATATGGGACCACGCCCTGGATACAGACCAACAATCAATGACCATGAAATGGTAGGTGGCGGTGATGGTGTTTCCGTTGATATTGGCAAGATTGCTGCTGGCAAACAGCCACTATATCTTGGCGCACAGTCAGGTGTTATGATCAGAGATGATGCATTAAACTATTTCACCACTACACAGGTATCCATCAGACCATCCAACGATCAGTTACAGAGTAATGGTAGCGGTGGCTATGGTGAATTTGTGACTGTTTTTAAACTAAGTCATGCCAATCCTGAAGCATTGTTCTATGCCAATTACAACAGACTATTCAGAACAATGCAGGCAAGTACCGTAACACAAACTTCCGGTATTGGATGGGATAGAATGACAGGTGTGGAGACTACTGTAAACCCTGCCGGAGGCTCTTCCGTTTCTATCAGAAGTATGGACTTCTCATGGGGTCCATATCAATCTGCTCATGCTATGTATCTTGGTACAACCAATGGTAAGGTTTACCGCTTGGATGATTATCTGAATGCAACACCTACTGCTGTTCCAGCCGATATCACGCCAAGTGCACTAAATCCAGGCGTGAATATTCAGGACATTGCAGTGAACCCGAATAATGACAATGAAGTAATGATCGTAGTTTCAAACTACAATACAGTCAGCATCTGGTGGACACGCAATGCTAAAGCGACCACCCCAACTTGGTGGGCAGCTGAAGGCAATCTGTCCACTCCTTCGATCAGGTCTTGTGTTATCGTTGCCAAAAAGAGCGGAACAACCACTTCTTCCGAATACTATATCGGCACTTCTGTTGGTTTGTATAGTTGTGTAAACCTGGGTTACAAATTAGAAAATGGTGACCCAATCACCTGGACCAGAGAAGCACCAAGCTTGATCAATTTTGCTGTGGTAACTACAATGGACTATCGCCCAGAAGACAATGTGCTCCTGGTAGGCACACACGGTAATGGTATGTATTTCTGTGAGCTTGGCGGCGCCAACTTCAACCCCAACAACCCTACAGCATTGAACAATCCGGTTGTTAATGATAGAAGCTTTATTCGCAGTATACAACCTGCAGCTGCCAGAGGTAGTTTCAGCTACTTAATTGGCAATGCATCTGGAATCAGAAATATGAGTGTTCGTGTGCTGAGCATAGACGGTCAAACTGTTTATCAGAGCAATGTTGCCTATGCTGATGGTACTATACCATTACAAAGATTTGCTGCAGGCACTTATGTGATTGAAATTACCAGTGACAATAGGAAATACCGAAGTCTGCAAAAAGTGATTAAAAACTAATTGGATAAAAAGAGGCCTTAGCGGCCTCTTTTTTTTATTTTTATATATAACTACACCATATGCAACCAAAAAAGATATTTGCTATTTGTGCGGCTATACTCTTCTGCACAGCGGCAATTGCTCAAAAACAGAGTGTTCGTGTTTTTGCTTATGATATTCCAAACCTTAGCGGAGTAGCCCCCACAGGCGAAGTGAATGTAAACGGCGTCATTAAGAATGATGGCACCAACCCAAAAGGTGGCTATGCAGACTACCAAATCTTTATGGCCGTAGACAATATGACCAATATTACCTTACACAGATTATGGGTGAAGCAGCAGTTGTTTGCTGTAAAACTGGAAAAAGTTGCCAATACACCCTTAATCCTTCCTAGAGGCAAAAATCCTGGAGACACGCTGATACCAAGTACTTCTGCTGAAGTTTGGCGAATCATTATTGCCTCAGAACCAATTAAGGGCATTCAACCCATTAAGACGATTCAGCAATTGGTCAAGAACAATGATGTTGTTATTCGCTTGTCAACCAAGAATAAACCAGTACTCAGTGCTTCTTTACCAAAAATTAAAAAGCTGGCCCCACTTACCGGCTCTTGATGAAATAATTTTATATGCTTCAACCCTGGAGAAACGGAACAATTGTTCGAATAGAAAATGAATCTGCTAATACCAGAAGATTCTGGATTCAGGTTTCAGAACTGGATGTATTTGATTATGCGCCAGGCCAATTCGTTACATTAGATCTGCCCATACACGAACAAAAAAACAAACGCTGGAGAAGTTATTCCATTGCTTCAGCGCCAGATGGCACCAATACGTTTGAACTCATCATTGTTAAATTGGAAGGTGGTGCCGGCACTACTTATTTGTTTGACGAGGCCGGCATTGGTACCGTGATTTCATTAAGAGGTCCACAGGGTAAATTCACCTTACCCGAAAACATTGAAAAGGATCTTTACCTCATTTGTACTGGAACAGGAATCGCACCTTTCAACGCGATGGTACACCATATCTTCAATAAGCAAATTCCACATAAAGACATTCACCTCATCTTTGGCTGTAGGAAATATGACGATGTGCTCTATGAAAAATCATTGATCGAAATAGAACACAAGCTGGAAGGCTTTCATTATCACCCTGTTTTCTCCAGAGAAGAAGCACCGGGCAAACACCATCGATCCAGAACAGGTTATGTACACAATGTGTATGAGGATATTGCATTAACCAAAAAGATGATGCATGAAGCAGAAGAAAGCCTGCATCTAAGACCAGCGCATTTTTATCTCTGTGGCTGGAAGAATATGGTTGATGAAGCCAAACAAAGAATCATTCAATTGGGCTACGACAAAAAAGATATTCATCTGGAATTGTACGGATAAAGAAAAATCCCCCTACGGTACCGTAGGGGGATTTTTTTATAAACTAGCTTCTATGACTAAATCTCGAACCTTACTCAGCAGGATTCTTTCCTGTTCCATGGTATCTCTGTAACGAATGGTTACAGTACCATCTTCCTTTGTCTGATGATCAATGGTTACACAGAATGGTGTACCAATCGCATCCTGTCGGCGATAGCGCTTACCAATCGCATCTTTCTCTTCATAAAAACAACGGAAGAAAGGTTTACAGCTATCCATCAAATCTCGAGCGATTTCAGGCAAGCCATCTTTCTTCGTCAAAGGCAATACAGCCAATTTCACCGGTGCTAATTTGTTGGGAATGCGTAACACTACACGACTATCTGTAGTACCATCTTCTTTATTGATGGTTTCTTCATCATAAGCGTGTGATAAGATCAGCAGGAACATACGATCCAAGCCAATGGAGGTTTCAATTACATAAGGCACATAATTACCATAAGGCTTACCTGTTGCAGGATCCACATCGGCATCAAAATACTGCTGCTTTTTCTTACTGTATGTCTGATGTTGTATCAGATCGAAATCACTTCTGGAGTGAATGCCTTCTACTTCTTTAAAACCAATTGGAAATTCATACTCGATATCACATGCTTCTTTCGCATAATGCGCCAGCTTCACGTGATCATGGTAACGATATTTATCAGCAGGCATACCCAAACTCAAATGCCATTGCAAGCGCGCTTCTTTCCAATACTTGTACCACTCACCTTCTGTACCAGGACGTACAAAGAATTGCATTTCCATCTGTTCAAATTCGCGCATACGGAAAATGAACTGACGGGCAACAATCTCATTGCGAAAAGCTTTACCCACCTGTGCAATACCAAAAGGCACTTTCATGCGGGCAGTCTTCTGCACATTCAGAAAGTTCACGAAAATACCCTGAGCCGTTTCTGGACGCAGGTATACTTTGTTGTCATCCGGATTATCTGAAGCAATAGCACCAAACTCTGTTTCGAACATCAGGTTAAACTGGCGGATATCCGTCCAATTCACTGTGCCACTTACTGAGCATGCAATTTTATGATCCAGGATCATTTGCTTCAAACCTGTAAAATCTTCCTTGGCTAGCAAAGCTTCCATCTCAGCAATCAAGGCATCGCCCGCTTCTTTTGGCAGCTTTTCTGCGTGTGCTTCAATCAAGTGATCCACACGATAGCGCTTTTTGCTATCCTTATTATCGATCATGGGATCACTGAAATTGTCCACGTGACCGCTAGCCTTCCAGGTAGTTGGGTGCATGAAAATAGCCGCATCAATGCCCACAATATTCTCGTGTAGCTGGGTCATGCTCTTCCACCAATAATCGCGGATATTACGCTTCAGCTCACTGCCATAGGGACCATAATCATAGACAGCACTTAGACCATCGTAGATTTCACTGCTCTGAAAAACAAAGCCATACTCCTTGGCGTGGGAAATAATTGCCTGAAAACGGTTCTCTGATTGCGTACTCATAAGGCTGCAAATATACGGCCCGGCAGGCTAGTGCAGCTTGTCATTGTCTTGATGACGGGTAGCATCGCGGATATTTTTCTTCTCAAAGTTCTTCTGAAGCGCGGTGGTAAGGTCAACACCCGTTTGATTGGCCAAACAGATTAATACCCACAACACATCAGCCATTTCATCGGCCAGATCCTTGCCTAAATCTGATTTTTTGAAGGATTGATCCCCATAAGTGCGGGCCATAATTCGGGCCAATTCCCCCACTTCTTCAGTAAGGATGGTCATATTGGTGAGTTCAGAGAAATAACGCACCCCTACTGTTTTGATCCAATGATCTACTTGGGTTTGGGCTTCTTGTATGGTTAAAGTATTATTCATGATTACACAAATTAATGGGATTACACGGATTCTGGTTTGACTTACAGCACAACCCTTTGCCATGCCAGGGATTTGCCGCCAAAATTGAGTATAAGACCTAGTTTGGTGCCGGATACTTTTAGATAATTTAAAGTCTGGGCAAAATGTTGATCAATAATTACTGGTACTGACTTTATCTCCAATATAATCTTATCATCAATCAGAAAGTCGGCTACATAAGGACGAGATAAGACCTTGCCTTTATACATCACCCTGTATCGCTTTTCGCGTAGATATGGGATATGATTTAGCTGAAACTCATATTCTAATGCATCCTGATAATTCACCTCTTTGAGACCTGGCCCGAGTTCTCGATGAACTTCCATTGCGATGCCGATTATCTGATAAGATGCTTCTTGATAAAGTAATGTACTGCTTTCCATCACTTCAAGTTTTGAATCCGTGTAATTCGTATTAATCCGTGTAATTACTCCCTATTCTGTGAGTCCATCACAATCGTCACCGGTCCATCATTCAATAAACTCACTTTCATGTCCGCCCCAAAAATTCCCGTCTGCACAGGTTTACCTAAATCTGTACTCAGTTGTTGGATCATTGCCTCATACATGGGGATGGCTTTTTCGGGCTTGGAGGCCTTGATATAAGATGGTCGGTTACCCTTTTTTGTGCTGGCATGGAGGGTAAACTGGCTAACCAACAAAATTGCTCCGCCTATGTCTTTAACTGAAAGATTCATCACCCCATCTGCATCATCGAAAATGCGCATTTGTACAATCTTGTTACTTATCCATGTTACATCTTCGTGGGTATCTGCATCTTCCACGCCCATCAATACCAGCAAACCCTTTTCGATACTGCCACAAACAGTTCCATCAACTTTAACACTGGCATGCGCCACTCGTTGTATCACCACCCGCATAGCTAAATATTTTGCGCCTAACTTTAGGTAGTGAAGATAGCTATTACCCATGAGATCGTTTTCCGTACCGCGAGAAGTGGCGGCAAGGGCGGACAAAACGTCAACAAAGTAGAAACCATGGCCGAGGGCCGATGGAATATTGCTGCATCAGCATTATTCAGTGAAGCCCAAAAACAAATTATTTTCCAAAAACTGGCCAATAAAATCAATAAAGAAGGCATCCTAATTGCACAAGCACAATCAGCGAGAACACAGCTGGCCAATAAGCAGCAAGTGATTGAGAAAATGCATCATTGGATTGAACAAGCCCTCACCGTGAAAAAAGCCCGGATTGCCACAAAAGCTACCAAGCAATCCAAAGAGAAAAGACTGGAACAAAAGAAAAAACACAGCCAGCATAAACAACTCAGACAAAAACCTCGTTTAACTGATTAATATGACACGCGTAATTGCATTATTTGTAAGCATATTGCTCTTTGCCTGCGGAAAGAAAACTGAAACTGCTACTAGCAGTTATGACCTGAAACTCGTATTCGAGAATCAGGTAAAGGGCAATCCGCTAGCCATCGGCGATGGCTATACCAACGATTTTGGCGAACAATACACTGTAACGGCATTCAAGTATTATGTTAGCAATATTGAGCTCACAACTTTAAGCGGACAAACAGAAAAAATCAGTAATACCTATTTTCTCGTTGATCAGGCCGAGAAAACAAGTATGATCTGTGCTTTTCAAACCAAACAACAGCAATACAAAGCAGTTTCTTTTTTACTGGGTGTAGACAGCACACGAAATGTGAGCGGTGTACAAACAGGTGCTTTAGACCCCGCCAAGGGTATGTTCTGGACCTGGAACAGCGGCTATATCATGGCCAAACTGGAAGCAACATCCCGTATTGCTGCAACAGCAGGCAATAGAATCACTTACCATATTGGCGGTTTCAAATCGGGTGAAAACGCTGCCAGAAGAATCACCCTTAATTTCGGCACACTGGGCAATCTAAACATTGGTACCACAAACACTGCTGCCATATTTATCACCACTGAACTCAACAAATGGTTTAGCGGACAACACAATTTGAAAATTGCAGATCAGTTTGAAGTAATGAGTCCGGGTGGCATCGCGATGAAGTATGCCGATAATTATGAGCGAATGTTTACTGTAACCGCTATTCGTAACTAATGCGTAAATGGCCCATCATATATCTTTTCAGCGTAAGCATCCTACTGCTATTCATTTTGCATGCCTGCAGAAAGAAAGACGCATTTGTCTACAATCCCAACTATCTCAATTTTACCACACCTGCTGGATGGCCTGCGCCAGTATACAATTTCGATAGCAATCGCATTACACAAGAAGGCTTTGAACTGGGTAGAAGACTATTTTACGATCCACAACTCAGCATAGACAATACCATCAGCTGCGGTTCTTGTCACCAACAGTTTGCTGCATTCACCCACGCAGATCATCCACTCGCACATGGCATCAATAATCAATCCACCAAACGCAATCCACCAGGCTTGTTCAATCTGGCTTGGAAAGCCAACTTCCATCAGGATGGGGGCATCAATCATCTGGACCTGCAGCCACTTGCGCCTATTA
This sequence comes from Chitinophagales bacterium, assembly GCA_017303835.1. Classification (NCBI taxonomy): domain Bacteria; kingdom Pseudomonadati; phylum Bacteroidota; class Chitinophagia; order Chitinophagales; species Chitinophagales bacterium. The sequence continues at coordinate 115,151 of JAFLBI010000002.1, read as the reverse complement.
CCGCTTCCAATGAAATGGGCGAAAGCATCAGCAATGTGCTGAATAAACTCAAGCGAGATGCACGCTACCCCACTATGTTTCAAGCTGCTTTTGGTGATCCAGAAATCAATACCCAACGTATGAATAAGGCCCTAAGCCAGTTTATGCTGATGCTGGTAAGCGCCAACAGTAAGTACGATAAAGTGATGCGCGGCGAAACCAGCTTCACCCTGCCAGAACAATTGGGTTATGCCATTTTCAAAGACAAATGCGCTAGCTGCCACAAGGAACCCTTGTTTACCGATATGAGTTATCGCAATAACGGTGCCCCTATCGATCCATTCCTGAAAGACTTTGGCCGAATGGGGATTACAAAACTTGCTGCTGACTCACTAAAGTTCATCGTACCCAGTTTAAGAAATATCGCCTACACCAATCCATATGGTCACGACGGGCGTTGGTTCTCTTTACAGAATGTATTTACCCATTACACCAGCGAAGTAGTGAACGGTGGCACAACCGATCCATTATTGAGAAACAGAATCGCACTCACCAATTTTGAAATTGGTCAGTTACAAGCATTTCTCTTTACACTTAGCGATTCCAGCTTTGTGAAAGACCCACGCTTTGCCGAAGTGAAATAGCGGCTGATTGCTGCTGAAGCAATACTTTTACCCATCATTTTTCGTTAAAACTGAAAGCATTCCATTGAGCGGCATCAAAAAATTAGCAGGACAAACACTCTGGTATGGTTTACCCACCATTGCCAGTAGGTTCTTGGGTTATCTCATGAACCTATCCCTGCCTTTGTTTTTTGCTATGCCGGCAAAAACTGCTGACCTCACACAGGTATATGCGCTGATTCCGTTTTTGAATGTATTGTTTACTTATGGATTAGAAACAGCCTATTTCCGTTTTAGTAAAGAAGAAGACCAACAGAAACTATACAACACACTTTCGGTTTCACTACTCGCCTCAAGTATTTTGTTTGCTGCCGGCTTATTACTGATGAAAGACCAGATCATCAGCTGGGCAGGCCTGGAAGCACATCCCAACTTTGCCTACTGGATGACGGGCATTATTTTCTTTGACGCATTAAGCACCCTGGCTTTTGCCAAGCTTCGTCAGGAGAATCGTCCAAAAAAATATGCATTGGTAAGGATTAGCAGCGTCATCATCAACCTTACAGCAGTTATTGTATTTCTGGGTATTCTACCCAATTATATGCCCAATCATCCCGAATCATTTTTCCACTATATCTGGAATGATGCATTGGGCATTGATTATTACCTGCTGGGCAATCTGGTTGGCAGTATCGTTACTTTCTTATTACTCTTCAAAGAGTTTAGCTCCATCCGATTTGAACTAGATTTCCAACTCTGGAAGAAAGTGATGCAATACAGCTATCCACTCATCATCGTAGGTATGGGCGGCATGGTGAATGATATGCTGAGCAGACTGATTTATCAGCATGTAGTGAACCTGCCGGAAGAAGCAGCCAAGCATGAGCTGGGCATCTTTGGCAATATTTACCGTCTGGCAGTCCTCATCACCATCATGATTCAGGCATTCCGCATGGCTGCAGAACCATTCTTTTTTAGTCAGCAAAAAAATGATGATGCACAGAAAGTCTATGCACGCGTAATGAAGTTTTTTGTCATCGCTTGCTGTTTTATGTTCCTCTTCATCAGCTTATTCATTGATGCATTTGGCTGGTTCTTTATGGCTATCAATAAGCCATTGTGGGTAGAAGGCTTATACATTGTACCCTTACTAGCATTAGGCAATGTTTTCCTCGGCATCTATTACAACCTCAGCATTTGGTATAAACTCACCAATAAGAATCTCTACGGTGCTTATATCACCATTGGTGGTGCTGTAATCACCATTGTGTTGAACATCGTACTCATACCCAGATTGCATTACCTCGGCGCAGCCATAGCCACCTTTGTCTGTTACCTGTTCATGATGATGATCAGTTATATACAAGGGCAACGCTATTATCCTGTACCCTACAATGTAAAAAAGCTTACGGCTTATATCACCGTCGCGGTTTTGGCCTATGGTGTACACAGGGGCATCGTTTACTTCTATGATGCCATTTGGCTAAACCTCTTAGCCGCCCTACTCTTGTTTGCCCTATTCAGTCGCCTAGTGATCTGGGCAGAAAAAAGAGAATTACAACAGCTGCCGCTTATTGGCAAATGGATTCGTTGATCATTGATCAATTCTCCATTTTTCGGATAAAGTTTTGCAGTATCTTTCTGGCACTAACATTTTGCCATGAAGAAGCAATATCCACGCCGACAGTTTATCAGAGACGCCGCCATGGTTGCAGGCGCATTCACCATCGTTCCACGTCACGTATTAGGCAGAGGCTTTATCGCACCAAGCGACAAACTCAATATCGCCGGCATTGGTGTAGGTGGAAAGGGACAAAGCGATTTGGCTGAATTTGCCAAGAGCCCCAACGTGAATATTGTATCGCTATGCGATGTGGATGAGCGCATGAGCAAGGTTTCCAGAAACAAGTTTTCCAAAGCCAGCTACTATCAAGATTTCCGCGAGATGCTGGAAAAGGAAAAAAACAATATTGATGCAGTCTCTGTATCTACCCCAGATCACACACACGCGGTAGCTGCTTTAGCTGCCATGCAATTGGGCAAACACGTGTACGTGCAAAAGCCACTCACGCATGATATCTATGAAGCACGCATTCTAACCCAAGCTGCACAAAAATATAAAGTAGTTACGCAGATGGGTAACCAAGGCGGTAGTGGTGAAGGTGTACGCAAAATGAAGGAATGGTATATGGCCGGACTGATTGGCGATGTGCACACCGTGCATTGCTGGACCAACAGACCAGTATGGCCACAAGGTGTGCCAACGCCTTCAGGCAAACATGATATTCCTAAAGAATTGAATTGGGATCTTTGGTTAGGCCCTGCGAAATACATTGATTTCAACCCTGCTTATGTGCCATTCAGTTGGCGTGGATGGTGGGCATTCGGTACAGGTGCGCTTGGCGATATGGCTTGTCATATCATGGATCCTGTATTCCGTATTCTGCCTATTCTATATCCATCAGAAGTAGAATGTAGTGTCGCGAATATTTGGAAGGAAATGTGGAATGAAGGCAACTATGTAGATGGTTGTCCGCCCGCATCTATCATTCACCTTACTTATCCAAGAAAAGACAAGAAAGGTACCATTAAAGTAAGTTGGATGGATGGTGGCTTACAACCCAAGCGTCCTGATGAGTTGTTGCCAGATGAACCCATGGGCAACTGGGATGGTGGTGTGATTTTCGAAGGCACCAAGGGTAAAATGATGTGCGGCTGTTATGGTGAAAACCCAACGCTATTACCAACCAAGCGCATGAAAGAAGTGAACTTACCTAAACCAACTTTAAAGCGTGTTACTGAAGGCCATTACCTCCAATGGGTAAATGCTTGTATGGCTGGTTATGGTAAAGCAGAAACCAGTTCTAGCTTTGATTATGCCGGTCCGTTTACAGAAAGCATTTTAATGGGTAATCTGGCAATCAGAAGCTGGCAGATGAAAAATCCAAAACTGAAAGGCTGGGATGATAAATACCTCGGCAGGAAGAAACTCCTGTGGGATGCAGCCAATATGAAGATCACCAACTTCGATGAAGCCAATCAGTTTGTCCGCAGAGAATACCGCGATGGCTGGAGTTTCAGTCTCTAAGCAGGTAAATTGAGTTACCTTTAGTGCATAAACTTGTTCTATGCGAAGCGTTATTCGTTCAGGGCTAATTGCCGGAATCATTTTGTTTATTGCTTCCTATGGCGGTTTATTTCTGGCTATCCGTTTTTTCCCGCAATTCTTTGTTGATTACCTAAGTCCGGTTTTCAACTCTGGCGGCGGCGACAGATACTTCTTCTTCTACTCGCATCCATTTGTACTGGCATTGGCGTTATCCTGGTTCTGGGAAAGATTCAAAACTTTGTTTGAAGGTGTTTTTGTCTTACGAGGATTGGAGTTTGGATTGATCTATGCAGTTGTTGCACTGCTACCACTCCTATGGATTACTTATGGCGCCTGGGATGTTAGTTTTCTGATGATTAGCACTTGGTGGCTATATGGGCTTTTTCAAGCTTGTGTTGCAGGTATTGTCTTTGCCAAACTCAATCCCTGATTACACAGGACGCATCTGCAGTGTAAAAGATACTTCCAATTCATTGTTCACTTTGATCATACCGCCTAGGCGAGAGGGCGGGGTTATATTAAAGTCAGAAAACAACAACTGTCTTTTGCCAGATAACACTACTTGCTCTGCACTGGCAGATGAAATAATGTATTGCATATCAAATCTGCGCACCACACCTGCAATCTCAATTTCCACCCAGCCGCCAATGGTTTCAGCACTTGGCTTTAAATCTGGCAGCTTAGCAATATTGATAAAACGAACATATAGATAAGGATAATCTTTTGACTTCAACGTTTTCCTAAGATCACTAGTCATAATAGGATTATGACAGTTGAAACTTTTCACATCTAACTGCAAACCTCCGGCCATGGTATAACCTTCTTTCTGCTTTACTCTATTACAGGAAATAGTATCCAATGCTGCATATTCAGCAATATCGCAGTTGAATTTGTTGACATTAGTCGTACCAAAAACACGAAGATGGCTGCTCTTCAACACTGACCAGCGGTAAGTGGGTGCAGCAGGACTAAATGCAAAGTGAATACCTGCAAACAAGAGTACCCATATTGAAAATTGTCTAATAACCATGAGCGCTGAAAAGATAGTAAAAAAGCCAGGATGAAAAATCATCCCGGCTTACTTTGCACATGTATCAGGTTTGTCCTTAACCTTTAGAAACCTACAACAGCTTCAATTACATATCCATTGAACTTACCACCGTTTCTGAAATCAGTATTGGGGAAGTCTTTGTATTGTTGATTTACAATTTCAGCTTTCAGCAACACGCTGTTTGTCAGGAACCAACCAGCAGCAAAAGCTGTACGATTCACACTAACATCAGCTGTATAACCTTGCAGACGAGCAGTTACAGTGTTGTAACGGGCACCGATGTACAGGTCTTCATTTTTACCGAAGCGATACAGACCATCGATAGCAAACTGTGTAGCTTTTCTATCAGCTGTTTCAGTTTTAGTACGGCCTTTTGCAGACTCATAAGTACCAAACACTTCGAAACCACCAGCTTTCAAGAAACCGTTCAACATAAAGGCGCTAACTTTTTTGCTGAAACCTGGGTTGAAACGACCTGAAGTAAACATCGCTGTTGATGCAGGAACCGCACCGGCAGTTGTTTTCTCCATTACGTTCTGATAGTTAGAACCTGTACGGTCGCCACTATAGAGTGTTAAACCACTACCAGCCTGACTAGAGTTGGTATAATAGCTACCAGTTACACGAACACGTACTTTTTCAGTTACTTTCTTATCAAATCCACCTTTGAAGTAGATAGATGGGTTTCTCTTAGTATTGGCATCTTGTACAGTTGCGATTACTGAGTCAACGTGACCTTTGATCATACCGTTAGTCATACCAATCATACCAATGAAGCCATTCTTCTGCAGGTAGATTTCACCACCAATTTCTGTTGTGAAAGCATCCATGATATTACCCTCCATGAATGGGTTCCACAATGTTTGGCCACCATCACTTCTGCGGAAGTGTGCATCACCATAGTTCACTTCAAAGTGACCGATTTTAATGGTAGCAATCTTCATCAGATCACTCCAGAATTGTCCTTTGAAAGGCAGTTTATCGAACTGGATATAACCACCTTTTACCCACCATTCGTTGTGGTGTCTAGATGACATGTAGTTAGTCACATTCAAAGTGATACCATCGCCTAATTGAGCATCAATATTAAAGTTGGCTTGAGCAGTCATAAAACCTGGCTTCAAGGGAACCAGACGGTTTGCACCTGTACCGGTATTATTCAATGCGGTATTGCTGGCTTTCAAATTTTGGAACTGCTGGGTAAAGCCTGCACCAAAACGAACTTTTAAACCATCAAATGCTACCGTATCTGTTTTAGATGTTTCAAAAACATTGATACCTCTTTTATCGTAAGGACGCCAGTTGGCTATTCTTGGTTGCTGAGCAAAAAGCGCGATTGGCAAACTGCCCAGCATAATAAAGGCTAGTGTTCTTACTGTTGATAACTGTTTCATATACTGTGTGTTTTTAAATGTTAAGGATTAGAGATTAGAATTTATTTTTTCAGGGTTAGGTTGAACTTCAAGACAACATCATTACCGGTTTTGATGGTACCCATCATAAATGAGGGAGGAGTCATACCAAAATCTTTCATACTGATTTTAGTACTACCGGTTACTGTGATGCTTTTATCAGGATTCACTTTACAGAAGGCAACAACTTCTTCATCTCTTGTTGCTCCGGCAATGGTTAATTTACCTGTTGACTTGATCTGATAGCCTGCTGCCTCAGAACCAGTAACAGAACCACTGTTGGCTGTAAATGTGATTACTGGATTTGCTTCAGCTTTCAATGCCTTGTAAGCATTTTTATCCATAGCTGATTTGTCACTCTTTAAAAATTCTGTTCTTGTTGAAAACTGGAGGGATGTTAAACTAGTTAATGCTCCAGATGCATTTGTTGCAAATGCTGCTGCACAATCACCTTTAGAAGATTTCATATCCCAGTCGTGCAAAGTGGAGGTTCCGCTGACAATGAGACTCATATTGTCTTTAGCGCTATACTTAGCTTGAGCTGTAGCAAACAAAACAAAAAAAGATGCAGCTAAGGCTAGTAATGTTTTTTTAGTGTATTCCATTGTTGTAGGTTTTGATTTGACAATACAAGATTAGGACGCATTTGAAATGTGATAAATGATACATATCAGTAAAAAACCTGATTTAAATCATGTTCAAGAAATGATGATAACCCCTAACTATAAGATCTATAATGAAATAAGTATTTTCATACCATGTTTAGAGACAAGGATAGCATACTGATACATACTTTAACTAAAGAAATTTCTCCCAAACGCATCAAAACCAGTTTGGTAGATAGAATGGCCTATGCGGGGGATGCAGGCTTCTACCATTTATTGCCCAAAGCAGTTGTACAGCCTATCAACGAAAATGAAATCAATATATTATTTGAAATAGCTAACAGCTATAAGACACCACTATGTTTCAGAGCGGCAGGCACTTCTTTGTCCGGACAAAGCATTACAGATGGCATTCTTGTAGATATTGGCAAGCATTGGCGAGGCATTACACCATTAGAGAATGGCAAATTGGTAAAAGTGCAGCCAGGTATTATTGGCAGTATGGTGAACTACTTTCTTTTACCATATAAAACCAAGATCGGACCAGACCCTTCTTCTATCAATGCGGCTATGATGGGGGGTATTCTTTCTAACAATTCATCTGGTATGTGTTGTGGTGTTGCCTATAATTCCTACCATACACTTAAAACCATCAGATTCATTCTTCCAAATGGCAATACTTATGATACCGCAAATCAATCAGACTATACAAAGTTTATTGAAGAAGAATCTACACTTACAGCATTACTAACTGAGCAGCGCAAGCAAATACTCTGTAATCCGGAATTACTGGACAAACTGCGCCACAAATACAAAACCAAGAACACTGTTGGCTATAGCTTAAATGCATTAATTGATTACGAGCATCCACTCGACATATTCGCACACTTACTTATTGGTGCTGAAGGCACATTGGCTTATATATCAGAAGCAGTGATGCAAACCATCCCTGTGCAGCCAGCCACAGCTACAGCAATGCTCTACTTCCCTACTATTTCCTCCGCTTGCGCAGCCATTGCGCCATTAAATGCGACTGGCGCAGCTGTGTTGGAATTAATGGACAGGGCTTCACTGAGGAGTGTAGAGACGATGAAGGGATTACCTGATTTTTTCACCACACTTCCAGAAACAGCTGCATGCTTATTGTGTGAATACCAAGCAGAAGATTTGGCATCATTAGATATTCAACTACAAAAAGCTGCTTCCATCCTTAATGGATTAGCATTGTTACATCCTGCCGAATTCACTAGAGACCATCAACTGCGCGATTTCTATTGGAAAATCCGTAAAGGCATGTTTCCTAGCGTGGGTGCTGTTCGCGCAAGAGGCACTACAGTTATATTAGAAGACGTAGCCTTCCCAGTAGAACTATTGGCTGATGCAGTTACTGCGCTGCAGGCATTATTTAAAAAATATGCTTACGATAATGCCATCATCTTCGGCCACGCAAAAGATGGCAATATCCATTTCGTCATCACACAATTATTGGATACACCAGTAGAGATTGATCGCTACGATCGATTCTTAAAAGAGATGGTGGACTTAGTCTTGCATGAATACAAGGGCACATTAAAAGCGGAACATGGTACCGGCAGAAATATGGCACCATTTGTTGAAGCAGAATGGGGCGGCGACTTGTATACCATCATGCAATCCATCAAATCAACAGTTGATCCTAACAATATCCTTAACCCCGGCGTCATCATCAATGCAGATAAGGATGCACATATCCGCCACTTAAAACAAATGCCTGTTGTTGAAGCGGAGGTTGATAAGTGTATCGAATGTGGTTATTGCGAACCACTATGTCCAAGTAGAGATGTGACACTTTCGCCCAGACAACGCATTCAAGTAAGAAGGGCTTTGAAACAACTAGAAACCGCAGGCGACCAATCATCGTATAATACGCTATTAAAAGAATACCAATATGCAGGATTAGACACCTGTGCAACTGACGGACTTTGTCAAGTGGAATGTCCTGTATACATCAACACAGGTGATCTGGTCAAAAGGTTACGCCGCGAGAACCACAACAAAACAGCCAATCGAACTGCAGAGTGGGTTGCGCGCAATTTTGGCTTTGCAGAGAAAATGATTCGTGTTGCATTACAATCGGGATCTTTGGCCAATAAACTATTTGGAGCCTCTTTCATGTATCGCTTCACAGGTTTGCTACAAAAAATCACACCCAGCTTTCCTCGCTGGTGGAATGAATTGCATCCAGCGCCAAGATTACCTCAAACCAACACAAGCAATGCTGGTGTAGTCTATTTCTCTTCTTGTTTACATAGAATGATGGGCGGCACAGAACCTAAATCCATCCAACAAACATTTATGGATGTCTGTAACAAAGCAGGCATACAAGTATATCTACCGGAAGATTTGCCCGGCCATTGCTGCGGACAAGCATTCAGCAGTAAAGGGTATCAGTCGGCCGCCAACCTGATGGAAGAAAAAACCATTGATGCTTTATTGCGCTGGACAAATAATGGCGCCATACCCGTCGTGTGCGATTTCACTTCCTGTACTTATACATTCCTGAAAAATCAACAGCATTTATCGCCTGCTTATCAGGAAAAGTTCAGTCGGATAAAATTACTCGACTGTATCGAGTATCTGCAGACAAGTGTTGCGCCCAAGCTTCCTATCAATAAGAAAAAACAACAGGTTAGCTTACACCCCTCTTGCGCTGCCATCAAATTGAATCTGAGCAAATCCATGGAGGCTACGGCTGCCCTATGTAGCGAGCAAGTGTATACACCGGCTTATGCAAGTTGTTGTGGTATGGCGGGCGACCGGGGCTTTATTTTTCCAGAGCTGACCCAGTCGGCCAGCGCCAAAGAAATTACGCATCTCATTGATTCTGAGGGATATTACAGCACAGCTCTTACCTGTGAGATGGCACTAAGCCACCACAGCGGAAGGCCTTACACCCACTTGGTTTATCTGCTGGATGAAGTAAGTAGCTAGCTTTTCATAGAAACAAGGCTGTTTCAGGGGCATTTCGTGTACAAAAAACCCTACTTTTGCACCCCCAATCGGGAAGCGGATGTGGCGAAACTGGCAGACGCACTAGACTTAGGATCTAGCGCCGCAAGGCATGTAGGTTCGATTCCTATCATCCGCACAATTTTATAGCCGCGAGGCCAAGCAAATTATTATGGCAACGATTACTAGAGAGAACATCGGTCTGTTAACAGACAAACTGACCGTAACTGTGGGCAAGAACGATTATTTCGCCCGCTTTGAACAAAGCCTGAAGAAATACGCAAAAACAGCCAATATTCCAGGCTTCCGTAAGGGTATGGTTCCTGCAGGATTGGTGAAAAAGATGTATGGCCAGAGCGTATTTACAGATGAGGTACTCCGCACAGTTGAAACTGAACTGAACACCTACCTGAATAACGAAAAGCTGGAAATTTTTGCGCAGCCACTGCCACTGGACAATGATGCCCGTGCATTGGACCTGAACAATCCAAGCGATTACATTTTTGCTTTTGAAATTGGCTTGAAGCCCGCTATCAGCATCAACACCAATGGTATTAAAGTAACCAAGTATGAAATCGAGGTTACTGAAGCCATGATTGATGAAGAAGTAAGCCGTTTGCAGGTACGTAATGGCAAAATGACAGAGCCTGAAAGCCTGGAAACAGAAGAGCATGTGCTAAACGTAAAATTTGTTGAAGCTGATGCAAAAGGCAATGCGGTTGAAGGTGGCATCAACAAAGACAACTCTTTATTGGTAAAATATTTCGCTGAAGGATTCCGCAAGAACCTGATCGGCAAGAAAAAAGACGATGTTGTTACCCTGCAATTGAGCAAGGCTTTCGATGATAAGGAACTGGAAGTTATTCTGAGCGATTTAGGTTTAACCAAAGAAGATGCTGACAAGCATTTCAACCTCCAAATCACCAAAGTTGGCTTGGTGGAAAAAGCACCTTTAGAAGAAGCACTCTTCTTGGCTACTTATCCAAACAAGGAAATCAAGACTGCAGAAGAATTTCGCAACGAAGTGAAGGCTGAGATTGCTCGTTACTATGAGTCACAAAGCCGCAATCAAATCCACGATCAGATTTATCACCACCTGATTGATCATACAAGCATTGAATTACCTGAAGCTTTCTTGAAGCGTTGGTTACAAACCGGCGGTGAAAAGCCTAAAACAGCTGAAGAAGCTGAGCAGGAATTCCCATCTTTTGCTAGTCAATTGAAGTGGACTTTGATCAGCAGCCAATTGATTGCTGACAATAATATTGAAGTAAATCCTGATGATATCAAGGCTTTCGCCAGACAGCAATTGTTCAGCTATATGGGCGGACAAATTCTAGATGAGAACCAACCTTGGGTTGAAGACTATGTAAACCGCATGATGCAGGACCGCAAGTTTGTTGAAGACACTTACCATCGTGTAAGCACAGACAAGCTCTTCAGCACCTTGGAAACACAGGTAAACGCAAGCCCTGAAAAAATCAGTGCTGAAGCTTTCGCAGAAAAGCTGCACCACCACCATCATTAATCGAACACAACCAACATAGGCCCCGCTAAATCTGGCGGGGCTTTTTTGTTTGTTTTCGTTTCTTTACACAGTGAAACAACGCATCGATATCATTGACAAGGTGCTAAATGCCTGCTACCAGCACAACCCCGATGCATTGTTCATCATGAGCCTGATGCACCAATACGAGGAAAGAGGCAGCCTTAGCAGAAAACAGTTGCAGGGTTTATTGCTAAAGGCACAAAAGGTAAAAGACATACCACCCAACTGGCTGGCTACGTTGGAAGCCACCATCCTCAAAATGCCTGTTAGGGAAAAAGCTGCAGCAACACCATCCTCTATTAAACAAGAGGAGCCCTCTAAAGAAGCGACACTGATTGATCAACTATTAGCCAAATATCCGGAACACAAGGCTGTACTGCTTTTGAAACAAAAACTCCAGAAATACCTATCGCTCACTCCACCTGAACAAACCGAGCTGGAACGCCTGGCGCGCCTTTTACTAAAGCCTTAGCCTGCCCTTTTGGCGCATTTCATTCTTTGCACAGTATTTGCACCCGTACTACCTAAACAGGTAAAACACTTATCTTCATCGCATAAACAATATCTCATGAGTCTTGGAAAAGAATTTGAAAGGTTCGCGATAAAACACCGCAATATCAGCTCTGCAACTTTGCACAATTACGGTAATCATATCACCAATCTTACACCCTATATTATTGAAGAAAGACCACTGAATGTGGCCAGCATGGATGTATTCAGCCGATTGATGATGGACCGTATTATATTTCTCGGCGAAGGCATCAACGACTATGTAGCCAATATCGTTACAGCACAGTTGCTTTTCTTGGAGAGTACGGACAGAACACGCGATATCCAGATGTATATCAACAGCCCCGGCGGAAGTGTTTATGCAGGCATGGGCATCTATGATACCATGCAATTCATCAGCCCTGATGTAAGCACCATCTGTACCGGCATAGCAGCCAGTATGGGCGCTGTATTACTTTGCGCTGGTGTGAACGGCAAGCGTACTGCACTCAAGCACAGCCGCATCATGTTGCATCAACCAAGTGGCGCTATTGGCGGACAAGCAACCGATATTGAAATCACTGCACGCGAAATCAAAAAGATCAAGCAGGAATTGTATGAAGTAATCTCAAACCATTCCGGCAAAGACATTGAAACTGTTGCTGCAGATTGCGACCGCGATTTCTGGATGACTGCTGCGGAAGCAAAAGCATACGGACTGGTGGATGAAGTATTACTGACCAATCCGAGAAAAGAAAAGAAATAATCAAAAGCATTGAACCATGATGACATCGAAATATTTTGTTGATCCTTTCAGAATGGACGACGAGGAAGAAAACAATAACAAAGAAGAGAAGCAAGAACCAATGGGTGGTATGATGATGAAGAAGATGGAAAAACTCTTCTTCGATCGTCGCGCTGTTTACCTCTGGGGTGTGGTAGATGATAAGAGTGCGAAAGATGTGGTATCTAAACTACTCTTATTAGAAGCGGACAAGCCAGGTGAAGAAATCAAATTATACATCAATAGTCCCGGCGGTGTGGTAACAAGCGGCATGGTCATGTTTGATACCATCAAACTCATCAGCAGTCCGGTTAGCACCATCTGTATGGGCTTAGCTGCAAGCATGGGCTCTATTTTGTTAAGCTGTGGCACAAAAGGCAGAAGATTCATCTTCCCACATGGTGAAGTGATGATTCACCAGCCAAGTTTGGGCGGATATTATCAAGCAACTTCTGCTGATATTGAAATCCAGGCCAATCAAATCCGCAAAACCAAGGAACTGGGCGCCAAGATTCTGGCAGAGAATTGCGGTAAAACAGTAGACCAGATTATGAAAGACTTTGATCGCGACTATTGGATGGATGCCAAAGAAGCCGTTGAATACGGTATTGTTGATGGCATTATGGATAAGATCTAATCGCTAACTCATTGATACTGATGCCCGCTTTTGTAAAAGAGCCGGCATTTTTTGCCCTTGTAGTAGTATTACCACAGGCCATTCAGCCTTTTTAAGCAATGCTTTGTAAACTGAAACTGTACTTTTGCACATATGGCCAAACAAAACCATTTACATTGTTCTTTCTGCGGCAGGAGTCGCGATGAGGTGAAAATCCTGATTGCAGGACAGGAAGGACATATTTGCGAGAACTGTGTAGAGCACGCCCAGGAAATCATTGATCAGGAACTCAACCTGAGAACAGATGGTACTGCTGCTGGTGCAAATTTTAAACTCACTGTGCGCAAGCCAGCCGAGATCAAGAAATTTTTAGATGAATATGTGATTGGCCAGGACGATGCCAAAAAAGTATTGTCAGTAGCTGTATACAACCACTATAAGCGTATCAATTACAAGCAACAGGCAGATGATGTTGAGATTGATAAGAGCAATATCATCATGGTGGGTGAAACCGGTACAGGTAAAACCTTGCTGGCCAAAACTATTGCCCGTTTATTAAATGTACCATTTGCCATTGTGGATGCTACCGTATTCACAGAAGCAGGTTATGTAGGCGAAGACGTGGAAAGCATGCTGACACGTTTGTTGCAAAACTGCAACTACGATGTGCAAGCGGCAGAGCGTGGTATCGTGTATGTAGATGAGATTGATAAGATCGCACGTAAGGGCGATAATCCTTCTATCACACGCGATGTGAGCGGTGAAGGCGTACAACAGGGATTGCTGAAAATGCTAGAAGGAACGGAAGTATTGGTTCCACCACAGGGCGGCAGAAAACACCCAGAGCAGAAAATGGTGAAAGTAGACACCCGCAATATTCTCTTTATCTGCGGTGGTGCTTTTGATGGTATTGATAAGGTCATCGCCAGAAGGGTAAATACCAATGCCATTGGCTTCAACGTCAATAAAGACCTGCAGGAAGAACAGCGTAAGAACTTATTGCAATTCATCAACGCACAAGATCTGAAGAGCTTTGGCCTGATTCCAGAATTGCTTGGTCGCTTGCCGGTTGTAACACACTTAGATCCGCTGGACACGGAAACCCTGCGCAGTATTCTTACAGAGCCGAAGAATTCACTCATCAAGCAATACACCCGCTTATTTGAGTTAGAAGGTATTGAGTTGAAGATTGATAACGATGTACTCGACTTCATGGTACAAAAAGCCATGGAATACAAACTGGGTGCACGTGGTCTCCGCAGCATTTGTGAAAGCATTTTTACTGATGCTATGTTTGAAATGCCCGGTACTGGCCAAAAGCAGCTGGATGTTACTATGGAATATGCTGCACAGATGTTTGGCAAGAGCAAACTCAATATGCTGAAAGTAGCTTAATCAAACACGCAAAATTTTTATACAAGCGATGGGCATAAGTTTCCATCGCTTTTTTATTGTCTCCAAGTAATTTGCTGCTGCAAAACAGAATATTATGAACGAACTGATTGAGCGTTTGTGCAAAGAGGCAGGAATTACGCCAGAGCAGGCACAGAAAGCTGTTGCCGCTATCGCGGGATTCGTGAAAGAGAAATTTCCCATGCTGGGCGGTGCGGTGGACAATATTTTCGCTGCAGGTGCCAGTCAGGATGATGCAGCTTAATCCCTACAGTATCGTAGGGATTATTTACCCAACACTTCTCTTGAAATAACCAGCTTCTGAATTTCAGAAGTACCTTCTCCGATAGTACAGAGTTTGGCATCACGATAATGCTTCTCTACGGGGAAATCCTTGGTATAACCATAGCCACCAAAAATCTGAATGGCTTCTGTAGCAGCTTTCACCGCAACTTCACTGGCATAGTATTTTGCCATCGCACCTTCGCGTGTCACTTTCTCACCTTTATTTTTTCTATCACATGCCTGCCAGATCAATAAATCGCTGGCAGCAATTTCTGTGGCCATATCAGCTAACTTAAAGCTGATGCCTTGAAAATTGGCAATGGGCTGATCAAACTGATGGCGCTCCTTGGCATATTGCAATGCTGCTTCATAAGCACCTTTCGCAATACCTGCAGACAATGCCGCAATGGAAATACGGCCACCATCTAATATTTTCAAAGCCTGACGGAAACCATCGCCTACTTCACCCAGTCTTTGGCTATCAGGAATTCTGCAATTGTCGAAAATCATTTCAGCTGTTTCACTCGCACGCATCCCCAGCTTATTCTCTTTCTTACCACCAGCGAAACCTGGTGTACCACGCTCTACAATAAATGCTGTTGCATTGCCACTGGTTCTAGGCTCACCTGTTCTGCACATCACCACAGCCACATCACCACTTTTTCCATGCGTAATCCAGTTCTTGGTACCATTGATGATCCAATGATCTCCATCTCGCACGGCAGTTGTTTTCATATTGCCCGCATCACTGCCAGTATTCGGCTCAGTTAAACCCCAGGCACCAATCCATTCAGCTGTAGCCAACTTGGGCAGGTACTGACGCTTCTGCGCTTCGTTACCAAACAAGAGTATATGGGCAGTGCACAAAGAATTGTGTGCAGCAACGCTCAATCCGATAGAACCACAAACCTTGGCAATCTCCTGAATGATGGCATTGTATTCGAAATAACCCAAACCTGCACCACCGTATTCTTCAGGCACCAAAACCCCCATCATGCCCAGCTTACCTAACTCCTTGAACACATGCACGGGAAACTCCTGCGTCTCATCCCACTCCATCACATAGGGCTTGATATGCTGCTGCGCAAAATCACGGGCCGTTTGCGCTACCTGTGCCGTTAGTTCATCCTGCAAAAAATTCATTGTCAATGGTTTAAATAGACGGAGGTTGCCAGTAACAAGCAATCGTTAAATCGGCAACCTCCTGAAAACAAACAATCGTTAGTTAGTTTCTCGGGAGCAAAAATAGGGGCTCTTTTGATACAGCCAAATTTCTTTATGCTGGAAAATGTTAATCTGTATCTGTTTTTAAATACGGTAGTAATCGAACAATGATCTCTGGTCGGATATCCGGTATACTTTTCAATTCATCCACAGATTGAATCACCCCTTTGGATTGCCTGAATCGTATGATAGCATCGGCAGTTGCCTTGCTACAATACGGATGCTGACTCAATGTTTCTTTGTTTACCTCCGCCAAAGACCATCGCTGATGCGAGCCCGACTTCAAAACCAATTGCGCACGTATCTGCTCAAACAACTGCTCACTGATACCACTCACTTCTTTCAACTGCTGCACAGAATAAAACCCACCTAGTGCTTCGCGGTAGCGAACAATACGTTCAGATAACACTTGACCAATGCCCGGCAATTGTTCTAATGTTGCTGCATCTGTAGCATTAATATCTATTCGGGTTAGCGGCTTTACCTCGCTTCGCTGAGCAATATAGCCACTCGATTCTTGTTGCATTCCGGCAATCCTCACATAGGGCACCAATCGGTCTGCATCTTCCGGTCTTAGCGTATAGATCTTGCGTAAATCATCCGGCTTTCGGAATCGTCCGCCCTTACTACGGTAATTGATGATGGTACGCGCTGTCCTTGGCGGCAAACCCAAGCGCACAAAACCTGCTTCATCCAAAGTATTGGGATCAAAAGCAAATAACTGTGCAGGTACTGTGGCAGCAGGTATGTTGTTAGAAAAATTAGCAGATGTATGATTAGTGTTGCTATGATTTTCCTCCTGCAATTGTTTTGCTATTGCTAACAATTCCACATCCGTTAAAGGTGGATCTCGTTTTACTTCATAGAAATAGGGCCATGCATAAAACGCACCTGTAATTAAGACAAGAACAATTAGCGCATTGCGCTCGCGCTTGGAAAAATAGAAATAGTCGCGAATAATCCTTTTCAGCATAACACAAGTTTTGCTTCAAAGGAGGCTAAACATGGAGTTGTAAACCATCGTATGCCAGATGAATACCGGCTGGTAATTCCTGACTGACATCCGTGTATTTGCCTAACTGGTGACTAATATGCGTGAAATACGCTTCCGGTACACCAAGGTCTTGTACTAAAGTTACTGCTTCACTCAATGTAAAATGCGAGAGATGCGGCTCTCTGCGCAAAGCATTTACAACCATCAGTTTTGAGCCACGCACTTTCGCCAACTCATCAGCATCAATCCGATTGGCATCTGTGATATACGTAAAATCACCAAAGCGAAAACCATAGACCGGCATTTTCAAGTGCCATACCACAATCGGTATTACCGGAATATCGCCAATGTAAAATAGTTGCTCATCAATGGTGTTGAGGTTCAGTTGGGGAACACCCGGGTATTTGGTATCGGAGAAAGCATAATAATACTCTCTTCGTAAAGCTTCTTCCGTTAAAGTATTGGCATAGATATCCATACTTTTCTGCTGGATATAATTATAGGCACGCACATCATCCAAACCTGCTATATGATCCTTGTGCGGATGGGTGTATAAAACTGCATCCAACTTCTTGTTCTGAATGCGCAACATCTGATAACGAAAATCGGGCGTGGTATCCACCACAAAAGTGGTAGTTGCTGACTGTACCAGAATGCTGGTACGTAGTCGCTTGTCGCGCATATCATCAGACCTGCACACAGCACAATCACATGCCACCATGGGCACACCTGTACTGGTGCCTGTACCTAAAAATGTAATGGTAAGCGGCGGACATTTCACACCGCTAAAGTAACGAATAAAGCTGCCTTATGCTACAGCTGAATGCTTGATCACCTCATCATAGAGTTTCTGACTCTCGTGGGTGAGCTTATCAAATTCAATATTCAACTGCGGAATCAATTCCAGCAGTGTATTGATTCTACCTTCTACGTTCAGGAATTTATTGAGCACCACAATTCTTCTAGCCTCAAGCAAACACCAGCCGCTTTGAAATGTGCCGCGCTCATAGCGAACCACATAATCAGATTCGCCCAAAATATCTTCCAATTTATCTAAAGTGCCTTGCGTGTATTTCATAGTTGCTTACTCCTTTTGGAATAACAGGTACGGATTCAAAAATAAGCGGGATGCGGGTTTAGAGGCAGGCGAATTATCCACAAGACCTGCTTAAATAGCTGTTTTAGATGCCATTTTGATCACCGGAATGATCATTTCCTCCAAACTCACCCCGCCATGCTGAAACGTATTGCGGTAATACTGTACAAAGTGGTTGTAATTGTTGGGATAACAGAGATAGCCATCTTCCTTAGCGAAAATGTACGAAGAGTTGATACCCGGCACGGGCAGTCCAGCTTCCTTAGGATCTCTGAATGCCAAAACTTCCTTGGGTTCATAATTCAGGTTACGGCCATGCTTGTACCGCAGATTGGCCGTGGTTTGTTTATCACCTTGCACCTTATACGGTGTATTCACGCGCACACTACCATGATCAGTTGCTAGCACAATACGGATGGGCTTATCAGCAATTTTTTTCAATGCTTGGTGTAGCGGACTATGTTCAAACCAACTCTTGGTTAAACTGCGATAACTGGTTTCATCTGCTGCCAACTCTTTCAATACTTCCATTTCTGTACGCGCATGGCTGAGCATGTCCACAAAATTGTAGACAATTACATTCAACTCATTGCCTAAGAGATTGTGGACATTATTCACCAGTTGTTGCCCGTCTGCATGATTGAGCACTTTGGTATAACTGAGACGGATATCTTCTTTCTTCAATCGCTTTAGCTGCGCACGCAGAAACAATTCCTCACTCATATTTTTTCCGCCCTCATCATCATCATGTTTCCATTCATTCGGGAACTGCTGATGAATCTGCAGTGGTAATAAGCCGGCACAAATTGCATTACGACTGTATTGCGTTGCAGTTGGCAAAATGCTAAAGAAAGTTTCTTCTTCCAATATGCGAAAACTCTCTGCGAAAATTGGCTGTATGGCTTTCCACTGATCGAAACGCAGGTTATCTATGAGGATGAAGAAAGTAGAAATTCCTTTCTCTACATGCGGTAACACTTTGTACTGCATTAATTGGTGACTCATCACCGGAGCATCAGCTGCTTTATTATTGATCCACTCAGCATAATGCTTGCTGATGTATTTGAAGAATGCCGTGTTTGCTTCATCTTTCTGTGATTGTAATACTTCCCGCATTTCGGGACTATCACTCTTCTCCATCTCCAGTTCCCAATACACCAATCGCTTGTAGATATCCATCCATTCTCTGTAACCCGGATTATCCTGTAAAGCCATGAACAAATCGCGAAACTGTTGTTGATACGCTGTATTGGTTTTCTCAGCAACCAGTTTTCTGTTCTCAAGAATCTTTTTCAAGCTCAACAACACCTGATTGGGATTTACCGGTTTGATGAGATAATCCGTAATCTGACTACCAATCGCTTCATTCATCAGATTCTCTGTTTCATTACGGGTAATCATCACCACAGGCAAATGCTGTCGCACTGCTTTAATTCGTGTAAGCGTTTCCAACCCCGTAATGCCGGGCATGCTTTCATCGAGCAAGACCACATCAACGTGATTCGCTTGCACAAAATCTACTGCATCAAACCCATTGGTAAAAGTGGTAACAGTATAGCCCTTGCTTTCTAAAAAAAGCTTTTGTGATTGCAGGCTTTCGATTTCATCATCTACCCAGAGAATTGTTGCATTACTCATATCGTGAATGTACTTGAAAGATTGGGTAGTATTGGGCGATAGGCGCTGTTTGTTCAAAAGTATCGGATCGGTGTTGAAATTGTACATTTGTTCACTGCTTTAACAAAGCCCCAACAGCATGACCGCGAAAAGAAAGATCATCAACGACCCAGTGCACGGATTTATCACCATTGATCATCCCCTGCTGTTTCGCATCATCACACACCCATATTATCAGCGCTTAAGACGCATTCACCAGATGGCCATGGCCTACCTTGTTTACCCTGGCGCCGTACATACCAGACTGCATCATTCGCTTGGCGCCTATCATCTGATGTGCAATGCCGTTACTGAGCTGAAGGCAAAGGGTGTTGTTATTACAGAAGAAGAAGCATTGGCAGCCAAAGCTGCGATACTATTGCACGATATTGGTCATGGACCATTCTCACACGCCTTGGAACACGTATTGATTCAAGATGTGCATCATGAAACCTTGAGTCTACAAATCATGCAGGCAATGAATCAGGAGTTTGATGGTGCGCTGGATATGGCCATTGCTATTTTCACCGATCAATACCCGAAAAAATTCCTGCACCAACTCATCAGCGGACAGCTGGATGTGGACCGTTTGGATTACCTCACACGCGACAGCTTTTTTACCGGCGTAAATGAAGGTGTGATTGGTTATGACCGTATCATCAAAATGTTGGTGGTGCATGAAGGCCAATTAATGGTGGAAGAAAAAGGTATTTATAGTATTGAGAAGTTTTTAGTTGCACGCAGACTCATGTACTGGCAAGTGTATTTGCACAAGACTGTTTTGGCGGCAGAGAAAATGCTGGTGCATATTCTAGATCGGGCAAGAAAGCTTGTTACCATGGGGGATACAGAGATTACAACAGGCGGCACACTGGATTATTTCTTTTTCACCTACTCGGGTAAGATGGATGCATTTTCGCTTTCGAAGTTTTGCTTATTAGATGATGCCGATATCAGCTTTGCAGTTAAGAAATGGGCCAACCATCCGGACAAAGTGCTTAGCCAACTCTGTACGATGTTGCTGAATAGAAGTCTGCTAAAAATCACCATTTCACCCAATCCGCCAGAACCAGCTTTGGTACAATCGCTGCAAGAAAAAGCTGCCCAACAATTGGGTACT
Source organism: Chitinophagales bacterium (assembly GCA_017303835.1). NCBI lineage: Bacteria > Pseudomonadati > Bacteroidota > Chitinophagia > Chitinophagales > Chitinophagales bacterium. The sequence continues at coordinate 94,179 of JAFLBI010000002.1, read as the reverse complement.
TCTCTGGAAGATGCTGCCAATTTTGTGTTTACAGGCGACGCAAGCAATACCATGTATCAGACAAAAGACGAACGCATCAATATTTTGTACCGAGATGGCAGTGTAAAAGATATCTCTGAAGTAGACAATGCCTTGATCCAGCAAAACCTATCGGCACCCGTTAAAAAATTCTACATTTGTTCATTGCGGTAAACCGCTGCAATACTGTCACTAATCAGCATTTATGCAATTTACAGCTGCGCAGATCGCCATGATGACTGGCGGACAAGTTGAGGGCGATGCACAAGCATCTGTAGCCTCCTTTGGTAAAATTGAAGAAGCCCGTGCCGGACAACTGGCATTTCTGGCCAATCCCAAATACGAGGAATACCTCTACAGCACGCAGGCATCTATCGTCATCATTCATGCAGCATTAGCACTGAAGCAGCCCATTGCAGCTACCCTGATTCGCGTACAAGACCCATACTCCGCATTCGCTTCACTGATGGCCAAGTATCAGGAATTACAGGCACAGCAATTAACGGGTATTGAACATCCTAGTTTTATAGCAGAAACAGCCACAGTAGGCAAGAATGTCTATGTAGGTGCATTTGCCTATATCGGCAAGCAGGCCAGCATTGGTGAAGGCAGCAAAATTCATCCCGGCAGCTTTATTGGAGAACGTGTGCAAATTGGTAAGCAGGTGGTCATTCACGCTGGTGTGAAAATTTACCAAGACTGTGTCATTGGCGATCATGTAATCGTTCATGCAGGTGCTGTCATTGGCAGTGATGGTTTTGGCTTTGCACCTCAGGCAGATGGCACTTATCAGAAAGTGCCTCAATTAGGCAATGTAGTAATAGAAGATCAGGTAGAGATTGGCGCCAATACCACGATTGATAGAGCAACCATGGGTTCCACCATCATCCGCAAGGGTGTGAAACTCGATAACCTAGTACAGATAGCCCATAATGTAGAAATCGGTCAGAATACCGTTATTGCCGCCCAAACGGGCATCAGCGGCAGCACCAAAGTGGGCAAATACGTCATGATCGGTGGCCAGGCCGGTGTTGTAGGGCATATCACTATTGCCGATAAAACTCGTATCAACGGTAAAAGCGGCATAACAAAGAGTATCAAGGAACCTAATACAGCGGTGAATGGCAACCCGGCATACGACCACACTTCCTTCCTTCGTTCTCAGGCAGTTAGCAGAAACCTGCCCGAATTGGAGCGAAAAGTGAAGGAATTGGAAAAGCTGGTTGCCCAGCTACAGGCGGAAAGATTGAACGCCTGAAATTCGTCCCGCCCCATTGTTTAACTTATTTTTGCTGACTTACGATGCGACCAAGCTGCAATAGCGGCTAATTTCGCGTCTCTATTCATTGATAATCAGTATTGTACAATTCATAGGCATGGACAAACACTTCAATCCCGATATGCAGCATACCCTGGCCAGCTCGGTGAGCATCAGCGGTACAGGTCTGCACACGGGTATTCTGGTAGATATGACGCTGAAACCGGCCAATCCCGGATTTGGTATCCATTTTCAGCGTATCGATCTGCCCAATCAACCCATTATTAAAGCCGATTGCGACCTGGTAACCGATACCAGCCGCGGCACCACCCTGCAAGTAGGCGATGCCAAAGTGAGCACTGTTGAGCACGTATTGGCTGCATTGGTAGGTATGGGGGTTGATAACTGCCTCATTGAATTGAACGGCCCTGAAATTCCCATCATGGATGGTAGCTCCATGCCCTTTATTGAGCTGATTGAAAAAGCGGGTGTGCTGGAACAAGAAGCAGCAAAAGCTTGGTACAGCATTGACGAAAATATTTTCCATTACGATGAAGGAAAGCGTGTAGAAATGGTGGCCATGCCAGCTATGGATTACCAGATCACTACGCTGATCGATTTCAATAGCCCGGTATTGGGCACCCAGCACGCTGGCTTAAAAACGATGCGCGATTTCAGAAATGAAATTGCACCATGCAGAACTTTCTGTTTCCTGCATGAACTGGAAATGTTGTTGGATAACGACCTCATCAAGGGCGGCGATATCAATAATGCAATTGTTGTTGTAGATAAGCCGGTAACAGACGATGAGATGAGCCGCTTGGCCAAAATTTTCAAGCGTGAGAAAGTAGAAGTGAAGAGTGAGGGTTATTTGAATAATCTGGAACTGCGTTTCCCTAACGAACCAGCAAGACACAAACTCTTGGATGTTGTAGGTGATTTAGCCCTGATTGGTTATCCCATCAAAGCCAGAATTATTGCCAACAGACCCGGCCATAGCAGCAATGTAGAGTTTGCAAAAAAGATCAAGCAATACATCAAGAAGAATAAGCATGTAAAGGATGTGCCTGTGTACGATCCAACCATGCCGCCTGTGTACAATTTGGAAAAAATTGAGAAGACACTCCCGCACAGATTCCCATTCTTGTTGGTTGATAAGATCACTGAATTAACAGACAAGCATATCGTTGGTATCAAGAATGTCACATTCAACGAATGGTTTTTCCAAGGACATTTTCCCGGCAATCCGGTAATGCCCGGTGTATTACAGGTAGAGGCCTTGGCACAAACCGGTGGTATCCTTGCCATCAACGCCATGCCTGAAGGCCAGTATGACACCTATTTTTTGAAAATAGATAATTGTAAATTCAAACAGAAAGTAGTGCCCGGCGATACCATGATTCTCAAATTAGAGATGACTGCACCTATCCGCCGCGGTATTTGCGAAATGCACGGATCTGTTTATGTAGGTGGTAAAGTAGCTACTGAAGCCGATCTGGTTGCTCAATTAGTTAAACGCGGATAATCCGACAACCCGCACCAACTTCATTTATGACACATCCTTTTACCTACATAGACCCTAACGCCAAAATTGCGCCCAACGTAAAAATCGATCCCTTCACGGTGATTCATGGTGACGTAGTGATTGGCGAGGGCACCTGGATTGGCAGTAATGTAACCATCATGGATGGTACACGCATTGGTAAGAACTGCCGCATCTTCCCAGGTGCTGTTTTGGGTGCTGTTCCTCAGGATTTGAAGTTTAGCGGTGAAAAAACCACCGCCGAAGTAGGTGACAATACCACCATCCGTGAATTTGTAACCATCAATAGAGGTACCAACGATAGAGGCAGAACAAAAGTTGGTAGCAATTGCTTGATTATGGCATACAGCCATATTGCACATGATTGTATTGTTGGCAATAATTGCATCATCAGTAACAGCTCACAAATGGCAGGCCATGTAACTATGGGTGATTGGGCCATCATTGCCGGTGTTTCTGCTGTTCACCAGTTTGTCAATATCGGACAGCATGCCTATATCGGCGGAGGTAGTCTCGTGAGCAAAGATGTACCGCCTTATATCAAAGCAGTACGCACACCTTTGAGCTATGGCGGTGTAAATAGTGTGGGTTTGAAGCGCAGAGGATTTAGCCACAATCAAATCAACCATATCCTTGATATCTACCGCATCATCTACAACAAAGGCATGAATACATCTCAGGCTTTGGAATACATTGAAGAAGAAGTGAGTGCCAGTGATGAACGCGATGAAATCCTGACTTTTATTCGCGAAAGTGGCCGAGGTATTATTAAGCGCTTCACCAAAGGCGCTACAGACGAAGATTAATTCAGCATGATCACCATCCGCTTAGCCGATGCAGGTAAACGATTCAACAGGGAATGGATCTTCCGTAGGTTAAGCTATGTCTTTGAGCAAGGACAATCCTATGCCATCATTGGTGCCAATGGTAGTGGTAAAAGCACGCTACTACAGGTCATTGCCGGTGCCATGAATCCTAGCGAAGGACAATGTGTGTATTCCAATAATGATACAACCATTGATAACGAACTGATCTTTCAGCAAACAGCTATTGCTGCACCATATCTCGAATTAATTGAAGAAATGACGGCGAAAGAGTTTCTGGACTTTCACCAGCAGTTCAAACCCTTTCAAACTGGATTCAGTACAGATAGTATTCTGGAAGCTATCAGCATGCAGCATGCAGCAGACAAGCAAATCCGCTATTATAGTAGCGGCATGAAGCAGCGCATCAAATTAGCTCAGGCCATTTTTACAGATACACCTGCATTGCTTCTTGATGAGCCTTGTACCAATCTTGACCAGCAAGGCTATGCTTTGTACCATCAACTCATTCGCGACTATTGTAAAAACAAATTGATTATCGTTTGCAGCAACGATACGCAGGAATACGATTTCTGCACCCACCAGCTCAATATCATGCAATACAAGCAGGCCTGATAGTTCAGGCTTATTTGTACATTTAAGCATGAAAAACCTGCTTTTCGCTTTATTGTTTTTACCAGCCATGATGCAGGCGCAATCCAAATCTGCATTCGTTCAAGTAAAAGACCAGTCCTTTCTGCTGAATGGCTCCAGTTATACTTTTCTGGGCACCAATTTTTGGTATGGCCATCACCTTGGCGCATATGACACAGCGAGACTGATTCGTGAACTTGACAGATTATCTGCAATGGGTGTGAAAAATCTGCGTATCCTTGGCAGTAGCGAAGGTCCTGATGAAGAACCTTGGCGGATGTCGCCCGCATTACAAACCAAACCCGGCGTTTACAACGAAGCATTACTCAAGGGAATGGATAAACTGCTCGTGGAAATGCGTAAGCGCAACATGAAAGCAGTTGTTGTTCTCAATAATTTCTGGCCATGGAGTGGCGGGATGGCACAGTATCGTGTTTGGGTGAACAATACATTACGTATTCCCTATCCTCCTCCACAACCATATGGGGATTGGCATCGGTATCAGGTATTTACTGCACTTTTCTACAAGGAGCCAGAAGTAATTACACTCTTCCACAACCATGTAAAGTTTATGATTGAGCGAGTGAATAGCCTCTCGAAAATTGCTTATAAAAATGATCCCACCATCATGAGCTGGCAATTGTGTAATGAACCGAGAGGCATGCGGCAATTGGATGCATTCAGGGATTGGATACACAACACAGCACAACTCATTAAATCTATCGATAAGAACCACTTGGTTTGTGCAGGTGTGGAAGGCGAAACCAATGATGCAGCTTATGCAGGTATGGATGTAATAAAAGATGCCAGCTCTCCATTTATAGATTATACCACTGCACACTTATGGGTACAAAACTGGAATGTGTATGATCCTAACAGACATGAACTGACTTATCGTAATACCGTCAAATACATGCAGGATTATGTACGCAAACATGTTGCTTTAGCGAACAAGTTGAATAAACCATTGGTATTGGAAGAGTTTGGCATTGGCCGAGATAAGGGAAGCATGGATATAGCAGCAGGAGTTAAAGTGCGTGACAATTACTACGGCAAGGTTTTTGAAGAAGTGATACAGTTGATTCAAAGCAATACAGCACTGCGTGGTGTGAATTTCTGGGCTTGGGGAGGAGAAGGCAGACCAGCAAAAGCCGGTGGATACTGGAAAAAGGGTGATGATTATATTGGGGATCCACCACATGAGCAACAAGGCTGGTATAGTGTGTATGACACCGACAAAACCACCATTCAGCTGATTGGTGAATATGCAGTGAAGATCAACTCACGAAACTGATCATGCGCGCCAGACTACAAAATAATTGGCATCTATTTCTTTTTGCTGCTATTGCCGCAGGCTGCATCATTGCCATGGGCAAACAATCCGGCATGGGTGTATCTCCCGACTCTGTTTTCTATTTAGAAGCAGCCAAAGAATTGATACAAGACCACGCACTGGAAGATTTCAATCACCTGCCACTTGTTGACTTTCCTGCAGGCTATCCCTTGTTACTGGCTTTTGTTTCCTGGATTACACAAACAGATCCAGTGGTCTTTAGTACAGCGCTCAACGCATTACTCTATGCCTGCTTTATTTTTTTATCCGGCCGACTCACACAATATCTTTTTCCGAATAAAATATGGTTACAAATTGCAGTACTCGGCAGCTTGGTGGTTAGTCCGGCCACCATTGAAATCTATGCAATGTTGTGGTCTGAGACCAGCTTTCTGGTGCTGCTCGTCTTATTTATGCTAGTAATGGGCAATGCATTAACCCATACCACAAAAGAAAAATGGTGGATACTAGCTGCAATCATTGCAGGATATACTGCATTAACAAGGTATGCGGGCATCACCATCATCGCTACAGGCTGCATGCTTTTGTTGCAGCAAACAAACTGGAAGCAAGGACTACGCAAAACTGTATTGTTTGGACTACTCGCATCAATACCACTCACCATCAACCTCATTCGCAATAAACTACACACAGATACATTTACCGGCTTACGAAAACCAGCAACCACTAGCTTTTTGGATAATCTTGGTTTTACTTTTGATACCATTCAGCATTGGTTATTCTTACCATTTTCAACTCAGGCATGGGTTACAGGAAGCATTGCACTCGTGCTAATGATAGCTGCGCTTATCCTGCGCAGAAAAGATGCCTATGGAAAAGTGCTTTACAGCTTTGCCTTGATCTATAGCGCGTTCATGATTATTTCTGCCAGCACCAGCAAACATGAACAACTCAATAGTCGCCTGTTGGCAGCCATACTACTTCCAATCATCATCCTTGTATTTGACCTGATTTATCAGTTACATCTACAGAAGCGCCTATCCACACTGGTTGCAAGCATCTGTATAACACTCATTTGCTTTTCCTGGCAATACAAATACTATCCCATCAACTGGGAAACCTGGGATGGCGTAAAAGATGCAGGCGTACCGGGCTATCGCGAACAAATGTGGGGAGAGATGGAGATTGTACAGTATCTCCGGAAACACAAGCAAGATTTTCAGCCCGCTGATTCTATCTATGCCAATGCGCATGATGCAGTACATTTTTTATCCGGCATCTATAGCCGACAATTACCACAAAAAGAGTTTGGCTGGCAGATCAATAGATTGAAACAATTGCCCTGCGGTTATATTGTATTCATTCGAGATGCTGATAATCCGGAATTGATTTCTTTGGATAGTATTCGCCAATTCAAACAACTGCAGCCGGTAGTGCAATATGAAGACGGCGCACTCTATCGTTTTTGCGACAGCACAAAACAATGATACTAGCCTCTGCTGGCAATCAGCAGATTCAAGTCGGTATATTTCAAATCAAATTTCTGACTGATATAAAAATCAGTTAATGCTCCCTTGAACATATAAATGCCTTCGCGCAGGTTGAAATCATGCCATACTTTTTCTTCCATACCACCTTCATCACTGATCTCAAGTAACAATGGCATTAAGACACTACTGATGGCCTGACTAGCAGTACGCGCAAATCCACTCGGAATATTCGGCACACAATAATGTATTACATCATGCTGTACGAATGTGGGACTTTCATGACTGGTGAGTTCACTGGTTTCAAAGCAACCGCCACGATCAATAGCCACATCAATGATGATACTGCCGGGACGCATCGCGGCCACCATCTCTTCTGTTACAACCACTGGCGCTCGGCCAAACTCGTTACTAAGTGCACCTACAGCTACCTCGCAAGTCTTCAACTGCTTAGCAAGAATGCGAGGTTCAAGCACACTGGTCCAAACACGCTGACCGAGATTATTCTGCAATTGCTTTAAACGATAGACATTGTTGTCAAACACTTTTACACTCGCACCAAGTGCTAAAGCATTTCTAGTAGCAAACTCGCCTACAATACCAGCACCAATAATCACCACCTTGGTTGGCGGAATACCGCTGATGCCGCCCAATAAAACACCCTTCCCTTTATTGAAACTACTGAGGTACTGGCCCGCAATCAGCATCACCGCACTACCTGCAATCTCACTCATGCTGCGCACAATGGGATAGGTACCACTGGCATCCTTCATATTTTCATAGCTCAGCGCAGTAATACGCTTCTCCATCATCTTCTCAATATGCTCTTTCTTGAGGGCAGACAAATGAATGGGTGAAATAATGGTTTGGTTCAATTGCAATAAGGGCAAATCTTCTTCAACTACCGGCGCACTCTTGGACAAGATGGGGGCTTTCATCACCTCTGCCCTGTCGTAAACAATTTTAGCACCTGCTTCGGCGTATTCTTTATCGGTATAATGACTAGAAGCACCTGCATTGTGCTCAACGGTTACTTCATGTCCGTTACTCACCAGCACACTCACCGCATCAGGAATCAGGGATACACGATTCTCCTGAAAGGCAATCTCCTTTGGAATACCAATATGCAGTTTTGCACCCTGTGGTTTGATATCCAAAGTTTCTTCCAGGGTTTCATAACTGAAGGAGGTACTAATCACAGGTTTATTTGCAGCCATGGTTAAGCGATTCAGGTTAGGGTGACAATAAAATTAACTGATTTCAGTCAGACGTATAGATTCTTCTGGTCTGCGCATCCAGGACCTCGATATGAATATGCAATGTATCATCCGGCAATAGCTCCGGTGCTTTTTCTGGCCATTCTATAAGGCATAATGCACCCGAATCTAATGCGGCACCCACACCAGCAGCTTCTGCCTCTTCGGTATCCGCTAATCGGTACCAATCCATATGCAGAATGGTTTGTGCTTTTGCTTTGTATTCATTGATAATGGCGAAAGTGGGGCTTGTAACAGCTTCGGCAACCCCTAATTCCTGGCACAAAGCGTGGATAAAGGTGGTTTTACCGGCTCCCATAGGTGCATGAAATGCCCATACCTTTTGCTTCTGATGGGTTTTCCACGCTGCCGCCACCACAAAACGCAACTGATCATGCGTAAAAATCATATCCATGACGCGAAGATAACTCAGCACTTGGCGCTTTTGAATCGTAGATGCAGAAATATTGTCCCTTTCTCGAAAACAGCTCCTGCTTATTGCTTGGTAACTTTACCCTGAAACGGATATGTTATGGAAAAAGTGAGCTGGAAGGTAAATGGCATGGATTGCACAAACTGTGCACTGACCATACACAAATACCTGGAACAAAAAGGACTGCAACAGGTAAAGGTGAATTTTATTGGTGGGGATGTGAGTTTTCAATTGGATGAACAACACTCAAAAGAAGAGATTGCCAAAGGGATTCACAAACTCGGGTACGAAGTAGAGTCTGCAGAAATTCCCGCAACACCCAAAAAGAAATTTTGGTTTACCAATCACCTGCAACGCTTTTGGTTTTGTTTGGTATTTACTGCGCCTTTGATGTTACACATGATTCCAGGCCTGCATATTCACTGGCTGATGAATCCCATTGTGCAACTTGCACTCACCATCCCTGTCTATATCGTAGGCATGGAATTTTTTGGCAGAAGTGCTTTTAACAGCCTCACCAAGGGTGTGCCCAATATGAATGTGCTGATTGTTATTGGTGCTACAGCTGCATTTGTGTACAGCTTATATGGTACCATTATCGGTGAAGCAGAAAAATATTTATTCTATGAAACCACCGCCACCATCATCACTCTGGTATTCATGGGCAATTATCTGGAAGACAGATCTGTACAAACTACACAAGCTGCCTTGAAAAAGTTGGCAGTGAGCCAGAAAGTAATGGCCAATATGATTGCTTATGATGAACAACATCAGGAGCATGTGTTTCCGGTAGAAAGTACTTCACTGAAAGTAGGTGATCTCGTACTAATTCGTACCGGCGAGCCTGTACCTATGGACTGTAAAATTCTCTGGGGCGATGCAAGTGTAAATGAAGCCATCATTACTGGGGAAAGTATTCCTGTTGAAAAGAAAATGAATGATACCCTGATCGGTGGATCTTTGATTGAAAACGGACAAGTAAAAGCATATATAACTGCAGTTGGCGAAGACACTGTATTGAGCAATATCCTCCGACTCGTAAAAGATGCGCAAACAGAAAAACCACCGGTTCAATTATTGGCAGATAAAATCAGTGCCATATTTGTTCCTGCCGTAGTGAGTATTGCACTTGCTACCCTAGCCATCAACTATTTTTTTACTGATCACGGCTTTACGGAAAGTTTATTGAGAAGTATTGCTGTATTGGTTATTGCCTGCCCTTGCGCCATGGGGCTTGCCACACCAGCAGCTGTTGCCGTAGGCTTGGGCCGTTCGGCCCGCAATGGTGTATTGTTCAAAAATGCAAGAAGTCTGGAAGTATTTAAGGATGTGAAGCAAGTGGTTTTTGATAAAACTGGTACACTCACCACAGGAAAGTTTCGCATTGCAGCTTTTCAAACAACCATTGACGAAACCGAATTCAAACGCATTGTAGCTTCTTTAGAAAAATACTCCAACCACCCAATCGCCAAATCCATCACAAATCAGTGGAAATTCAAACCGGATATTCGCTGGTCTTCTATTGATGAAGTAAAAGGCATGGGTATGCAGGCTACAGATAAAGAAGGCAATCAATTTATAGCAGGTGCATATAAAGCAGCTGCCAAACTAACCAATGAAGCCAACCACAACATTTACGTAATCAAAAATGGTGAATTGATTGGCTGGGTGGATATGCAGGATGATATTAGAGAAGAAGCCAAGACCATCGTGAACAGCCTTCATCAGATGGGTATCAAAACAATTTTACTGAGTGGCGACAAGCTGGACAAATGCCAACAGGTTGCGCAGCAACTGGGTATTGACGAAGTGATTGCGGAACAAACACCGGAGCAGAAACTCGCAAAAATCGCTGAACTCAATAGCATAGCACCTGTAGCCATGGTTGGCGATGGCATCAATGACGCGCCAGCATTGGCCAAAGCTACCGTCGGTATTTCCCTGAGTGAAGCTTCGCAGCTTGCCATGCAAAGTGCACAGGTAGTGCTGATGAATCATGGCCTAAAGAATTTACCACTTTCATTGGGGCTTGGTAAACATACTTATCTCACCATCAAACAAAACCTGTTCTGGGCATTTGCCTATAACATTGTAGCAATACCCGTTGCTGCTTTCGGATTCTTAAGTCCAACATTCGGCGCCCTGATTATGGGTTTAAGCGATGTTGTACTAGCTGTAAACAGTGTTCGCCTGAATTGGAAAAAAGTGGCTTAATTGCAGCAATGCATGCTTCACCCACCAGCATATTAGCCAAGTACTGGGGCCATACTTCTTTCAGAGGTAACCAACAGGCCATTATTGATGCTGTTCTTGCCAATAAGGATGTGCTGGCTTTATTACCCACGGGTGGTGGTAAATCAATTTGCTTTCAGGTACCAGCCCTCATGAAGGAGGGTGTTACATTGGTGATCAGTCCGCTCCTTGCCCTGATGAAAGATCAAGTGAATGCATTGCAGCAAAAGGGGATTCCAGCAGCTGCCATTCACAGCGGCATGAAATACACAGAAGTTACAGACACGCTAAAACAGACTGCTGCCGGTAAATTCAAGTTGTTGTATGTATCGCCAGAGCGATTGGAATCCAGATTATTTCAGGATTATGCAGACTTGCTCAATATCAGCTTAATAGCAGTTGATGAAGCACACTGCATTTCACAGTGGGGTTATGATTTTAGACCGGCCTATCTGCGCATTAAAATTTTAAGAAGCTGGCTGCCTGATACACCACTGATTGCACTCACTGCTACAGCTACACCAGCAGTGCAAGAAGATATCTGCACACAACTGCAAATACCCAAGGCAAATAAATTTGTACAGAGTTTTCTCAAGCCCCAATTGTCCTTTTCAGTTAATAAGGTAGACAGTAAAATCAACAGATGCATTGATATACTCAGTAAACTGTCTGGCTCTGCTATCATCTATTGCAATAGCAGAAGACAAACCCAACAAGTAGCACAATTGCTAGGCATGCAGCAAATCAAAGTGGCCTATTATCATGCCGGACTAAGCCACGAAGAAAGAAATTTTGTACAGGAACAATGGCTGCAGAATGAGATCAGGGTAATTGTATGCACCAATGCATTCGGTATGGGTATTGATAAGCCGGATGTACAATTGGTGATTCATTACAATTTGCCCGACTGCCTGGAGAATTATTACCAGGAAGCAGGCCGTGCAGGCAGGAACGGACAACGTGCCTATGCAGTTGCGCTCTATCAACAAGAAGATATTCAGGTATTACAGCAATTACCTGAACAACGTTATCCGCCTGTTCAGCTAATCAAGCACGTATACCAATGTATTGCAGATTATGTGCAGTTGCCGGTTGGCCTTGGAGAAGGTGAACGTTTTGATTTTGATCTGCAACAGTTTACTGAACTGTTTCAGTTAGAAAGTAACACTACTGTACAATGCCTCAAAACCCTGGAACAAGAAGGGCATATACTTTTAACCGAAGGCGGATTGATTCCATCCAAACTGGTTTTCACTGCAGACAGAGAACTACTTGAGTCGATAGAAAACGGGTATCCAAATCTGGATCCCTTGGTAAAAACATTGTTGCGTACTTATGAGGGCATCCTGCATCATCCGGCATCTGTCTATGAAAGGCAACTGGCCAGATTACTTCAAACCAGTGCAACAGTGATCGTACAACAGATACAACAATTAGATGCGCTGGGCGTTGTGGAGTATCTGCCAAGAAAAGAAAGTCCGCAAATACAATTCTTACTCAATCGTGCGCCGGCAGCGCATTTGCATATTGACCTGGATCGTTATCATGCCAGAAAAAAAGCTTTTATAGAGCGACTGGTACAGTTACTCGGCTATATCGCCGAAACCAAAGGTTGCAGAAACCAATACATCGCTGCTTATTTTGGTGAAACCAGCCAAACAAGATGTGGTATTTGCGATAATTGCCTACAACAACAAAAACAATCCGGCACAAATAAATCCATCAAAGAACATATCGATCAATATCTATTATCTGCCTCAGATCCAACTATAAAAGACTTGTTTGCTTTGTTGGTCAATCACCAAGAATCGGAAATATGGCAACACCTTGATTTCTTAGTAAATGAGCGCCAAATCCTGATTGATGAACAGGGCAGAATTCTTAAGCAAGCATAAACTAAGCAGCAGAGACTGATGCATACTTAGCCTTACGGCTACTATGCACTACAGTGCGCACAATACCAAATACGATAAAGCCGATCTGCAGGAAAAGAAACAATCCCATTGCCATTGTACAGAAATAACTCATACTCAACCAACGCTCATAAGCTGGTGTTGGGAAAATCTGGTTATGCCATTGTCTGCCCACATCAGGAATATTGATAAATACAATAGCCATTGACAACATCAATACCAAGGATACACTCACTTGCAAGAATTTTATTTGTGCAGATTGTACCCCAGCCACCTGCATGAGTTTGTGTACAAAGAATGTAATAATCATAAAAAGGGTCTGTACAAATAAGAGATCATAGAAATCAATTGTACTTGCGCCGTCCATCAGCATGATGTAGCGATTGAGTTCAGGATAGAACACATACAGAATAGCGTAAGCTAAAGCTGGTACAACTAAGAGCAAGTGCTCAGAACGGAGAATGTTGATTTTTTTCATGTTGGTTGTTTTTGGTATAGCAAACCTCTGAATGATTGGCCTGCCTGTGCTCATACTATAGTAGGATTCTTTAAAAATCACCCGAAAGTTGTAGTAACCCACGTGCAGATGAGGAGGAGCATTCTTTCCGAATGCTCCTGCCACGAATGGCTTCATCTGCGTCTGCTAATCCCCCTCAAAAAGCGAATTCATAAGCAACCTCCTGTGTAAGTTGCCAGTCAGCTGTTCAGCTACACGCATCTTCATTCACCAACTGATCTGATGTAAAAAAAGCATGAATATCAGCCTGATACAAGCTCCTTTTCCTGATTAAATTAAATTTCAGAGGGGTGCCTGTTTTGTTTAGTATATTTATTATCAATCAGTTAGGAGATGAACAAACTGCACAGCCTCATCCATTCGCTGTCTCCTTCAGAGAAGCGTTACTTCAAACTCTATGCACAACGTCAAGTGCAGAAAAAATCAACCAACTACTTCAAACTCTTTGAAGCCATCAATGAGCAGGATAAATATGATGAGGATGATTTGCTGAAAAAATTTCGAAAAGAAACTTTTGTAAAACAGTTTGGCGTAACCAAGAATTATTTGTTTCAAATTATCCTGAACGCCATGCGTGAGTACAATGAAGAAAACTTCATTGAATGGAAAATCAGGAACTATTATTCGCAAATCAAAATTCTAGCAAGTAAAGGTTTGGATGCTGAAGCAGAAAAGCTGATACAAAAAACAAAGGCTTTAGCATGGCAGTATGAATACTACTATGTGATCATGGATGTATTGCACATAGAAAAATATCTGTTTGGAAATTTCCGCATCTACGAACAATCATTGAAAGATTTTGATCCCATAGCTGCAGAAGACATCAAAGCAGTTGATGTGTCTTACACACATACCTTATTAGGACATATCTGGCATTACCTCACCATACTGGAAATGGAAATTGGTGTACTACCACCAGAAACCATCCGCAAAAAGGCAGATGCGTATGTATCTGCTAAAATCATGCAGGAAGAGCCCCACACTTCATACAATTCAAAATTCCGGTTTCATGCCACCTGGAGTTTGTACTATAACCTCATCAACGACCAACAAAAGAATTATACCCATTGCAAGGCCTGTATCCTGATACGCGAGGAACAAATTGAGAAACAGCCATTACAGAATCTGGACCCGCTGGCCAGTTATTATAATTTTCTGGTAGCCTGCGAGAAAGCCAACCGTTGGGATGAGTTTTCTTACTACTTACAAAAGATCTGGGATTTTGAAGCACCAACCATTGAGGTGAATATCCGCCGTATGCACAATTACTGCTGGTGTGGATTGATGTATTACCTGCATCAGAAAAACTATACTGCTGCTGCTGAGATTGTCACTATTTATCAGCAATTCTTTCTGGAGAAGAATATTCGTTTCAGAAAAGACTTTAAAATCTATATCGAAGCTTGTGCTGGATTGGTGCACTTATTCAGAAAAGAATACAAGCAGGCACTCCACATGTGGAACGATATTTTAAATGGCCCTTCTGTAGAAGTAGAATTACGAACCCAAGGTGCGGTAAGGCTCTACCTGATGATGTTACATTATGAAGAGGGTAATACTGAGATTATGGACTATCTCGCTGCACAAGCCAAGAAATACCTTCAACAGATTGCTATCTGGCATGAGCCGGAAAAATACTTCGTAAAATCGCTCAATGAAATTGCCCATCAGCCGGATAAAGGCACACGCAAATCAAAAATGCAGACCTTATACCAACAGCTCAGCGAAATGCCGATACATATTTCGGGCAATGCTGTGAACCCTTTTATTCTTAATTGGATAAAAGCCCAGGCCGGACTACCAGACTGATTTTTTTCTACTGGTTCTGCCACCCAGACCTAATGCGCCCAACAAGCTTCTGGTAATCACACTGGCAGCGGTTCTGCCAATCTGTTTTACAACAGGATTGTCGAAAATGGTTTGCTCCTTTGGTTCCGCTTTGCGGGATGAAGGCTTTTCTTCAGCCTGCTGACTAGCTTCCTGAGCCGCTGCAGCTTCTAGTTTACGCGTGAGTATTTCATACGCACTTTCCGGATCAATTACTTCACCATATTTGCGCACCAGCTTACTCTTGGAAATAATGCTATCAATCTCTGCATCTGTCAGTATATCCATTCTGCTTTTGGGCGGACAAAGCATCGTATGCACCAATGGTGTTGGAATACCTTTTTCATTCAATAAGGTAACAAAAGCTTCACCAATACCCAGCTGCGTCAGCAGTTCAGCCGTATCATAAAACGCTGTTTCAGGAAAATTCTCCGCAGCCTGTTTAATCGTTTTCCTATCTGCAGCAGTAAACGCACGCAGTGCATGCTGCACTTTCAAACCCAACTGTCCTAAAATCGCAGCAGGAATATCCTGCGGATTTTGCGTACAGAAAAATATACCAATACCCTTGGAGCGGATAAGCTTGATGACTGTTTCCAACTGCTGTAACAAAGCATCACTGGCTTCATTAAAAACCAAATGTGCTTCATCAATAAACAAGACCAACTTGGGTTGATCCAAATCGCCTTCTTCCGGAGAAGACGCATACAATTCTGCCAATAGTTGCAACATGAAGGTGGAGAACAGCTTGGGTCTGTCCTGCATATCCGTTACACGCAATACGCTAATCATACCCTTACCTTCTTCATTGATGCGCATCAAATCATCTACTTCAAAACTCTTCTCTCCAAAAAACACATCTGCACCCTGCTGCTGCAGTTCAATTACTTTACGCAGAATCGTACCGGTAGAGGTTGTAGATATTTTACCATAGGTTTTCTCCAATTCCGCCTTGCCTTCATCACTTACAAACTGCAAGACCTTGGTAAAGTCTTTCAGATCAACCAAGGGCATTTTATTGTCATCGCAATATTTAAAAATCATGGCTACCAAGCCACCCTGCGTATCGTTTAAACCTAAAATCTTGCTTAGCAATACCGGACCAAACTCACTTACGGTTGCGCGCAAACGCACACCGGGCTGATCACTCAAGGTCATCAACTCCACCGGATAAGCAGCAGGTTGCCAATCAATACCTAATAGTTGTGCACGTGATTGTAATTTTTCATTCGCTGAACCTGCTGCAGCAATACCACTGAGATCGCCCTTGATATCCATCAGCAATACCGGCACACTATGATCACTCAAACATTCGCTGATCATCTGCAGGGTCTTGGTCTTACCAGTTCCGGTCGCACCGGCAATTAACCCATGGCGATTCATGGTTTTTAAAGGCAGGAAAACATCGGCTTCGGTAACAGCCCCATCAAACATGGCTTTACCAATTTTTACATGTGTGCCTTTAAACTGATAGCCGTTTTTAACTGATTCTGTAAATGCTGCAACCGTTGACATACGACGAATTTTGAGTAAGTTAATGCAAGTATCCCGACAAAATATAAAAGGGATGAGTAAACTCATCCCTCAAAAATCTCTGCACTTTTATAAATCCTCTTCTCTTTCTAACATGAGTATCGCACTCTGGGGAACGATAAAATATTTCTCTCCTTCATACATCACTTCAGTGGCACCACTCAAGAGGAAAATAGCCAGGTCACCTTCTCTTGCCTGTAAGGGCACATACTTCATTTG
Source organism: Chitinophagales bacterium (assembly GCA_017303835.1). Classification (NCBI taxonomy): domain Bacteria; kingdom Pseudomonadati; phylum Bacteroidota; class Chitinophagia; order Chitinophagales; species Chitinophagales bacterium. The sequence continues at coordinate 77,192 of JAFLBI010000002.1, read as the reverse complement.
CTCGTCATCGTTCTTCCATGGCTCATCATCCACAGGCATGGGAATGGCATAACCGGGACCGGTCTTAATAATGTACCCCTGTTGAACTTTCTCTTTCTCCTGAACGCCGGGTGGCAGGTACAAGCCACTATCTGTGCGTTCATTGGGCTTGGTTACGCGAATCAGGACTCTGTCGCCAATCACAATCAGTTTCTTCAGCTTATTGTCTGGTGTCAGCATCATGGTTGTTCAGATTTGCGCAAATATCTGCATAATCCCTATTTCGTGCTACCTTTCCCGCATGAAAGTGAGTGCATTCAGCTATGTACGCAACGGACTGGAATTGGGCTATCCTTTTCTGGAAGCCATCCGCAGTGTACTACCCTTATGCGATGAGGTAATTGTAGTAATCGGCGATAGCCGCGATGGCACATGCGAAGCAGTTGAACAACTGAACGACAGCAGAGTAAAAATTGTGGATACCATCTGGGATGATTCCATGCGCCAGGGCGGATTGATCTTCTCACAACAATCTAATATCGGGATGGATCATTGCAGCGCTGATGCAGATTGGCTATTTCATATCCAAGCCGATGAAGTAGTACATGAAGAAGATGTACCGAAAATACGTGCTGCGATGGAACAATACCTGCACCAGACCAAAGTAGAAGGCTTGCTATTTCGCTTCTTGAATTTCTACGGTAATTATCAATACTATGCACCCTCACGCAGGTATCACCAGCATGAGATTCGTATTATCAGAAACGACAAACAAATTCGCAGTTATCGCGATTCTCAAGGCTTCCGCAGATTTGATGATCCGTCCAAAGCCAATGAAGCCAAGGGCGAGAAACTGCATGTGAAAGAAATTGATGCACGCATTTTCCATTATAGCTACGTAAAACCACCGGCTGTACAAAAATTGAAACAGCTGGAATTCGGAAAGCGCTACTATCCGGATGATCAGTATGATGTGAAAGTATATGAAGCCAAGCATGGCGATGGATTCAACTACCATGAATATGACTACCTGCGTTTATTCAAGGGTACACATCCTGCATTGATGCAGCCGCATATTCAGGCTTGTGACTGGCAATTCAGCTACGAACCTTCGAAAAACAATATGACACCCAAAGAAAAACTGATGAAACTGCTGGAAGAGCTCACCGGCAAACAGTTTTTCATTTACAAGAATTATAAACGCATCTAGCAATGTCAGCTCCCTGCATCATCTGCGGCAATACGCAAAACAATACCAGCTTTGAAGTGCAAGAACATCAAATGGGTATTGGCCATCTCTTCCATTACCAACAATGTGGTGCTTGCCATTCAGCGCAATTGCTAGATCCTCCAGCAGATTTTGCACCTTACTATCAAAACGATAATTATTACTCTTTCCATCTGGAGTTGCGACTGGAACAAAACATCATACGCAAGATTCAGACTGGACATATTCTTTTTGGCAAATACCCCATCATCGGGCATTTACTCACGCTGGGTTATACTGTAAACGAATTCATCGATTGGATGAAAAATGCAGGAGCACAATATGATGATGCCATTCTGGATGTTGGCACTGGTAATGGTAGCCTCTTAACCAAACTCTATCAAGCAGGATTTAAAGATCTTACTGGTATTGACCCCTTTATTGAAAAGGAGGTAAGCTATGACAATGTGCGCATCGAACGCAAATCCATCTTCGATGTTACCAGACAATATGATTTAGTGATGATGCACCACTCGCTGGAACATATGCCAGACCCGAAGGCTGCACTGCGCAAAGCATATGAAATCATCAAGCCCGGTAAAACCTTATTAGTGCGGATTCCCATCATGAACAATTATGGCTGGAGAAACTATGGCCGTTACTGGTGTGGATTAGATGCTCCACGTCACATCTTCATACCATCTGAGCAGGGATTGAAACAAATGGCTGAAGAAGCGGGCTTTGTGGTAGATAAATTCTATTACGACAGCTTTGACTATGTAGTCTGGTGTAGTGAGCAATACAAACAGAACATCGCACTGAATGCACCCAATAGCTGGATGGTGAACAAAGAGAAAAGTATGTTCACGAAGGAACAAGTAAAAGCATTTCGCCAGATGATGAAGCAACGCAACAAAGCCATGGATGGCGATATGGGCGCGCTCTACTTGAAAAAACCGCTCTAATAGTTGGGTTTAAAATACATCTTCAGGCAATACAGCTTCTTACGGAATCGAGGCTTTTGCTTACTGAACAACAATGCATCAAAATTGCGGAAGAAAAAAGCTGATCTGGCAAAACTCCAGCGTTGATGAAAATGCTGCAGCATTTCTTTTACCAGCTTTTTAGTGAAGGTATCTTTCACAGGTGCTTGTGCCAATAATTGTAATTCCTTTTTCTTCTCTTCAAATTCTTGCTGCGCGGATTTTTTCTTGCGCTTATTAGACGACAATCTTGTACCAACTGTATTGCTATCGTGCTGTCTGTAATGCACCAATACTTTGTCCACAAACGCAATCCCATTATTACCTCCTGCACAGAAACCGATCCACAAATCATATAAAACTGTAGCAGGTATCGGCAGAATGCTTTTCAAAAAATCGGCTTTAGCCAGAATCGCATGACCAGGAACAGAATTCGACAATAAAAAGGAACCACCATGTGTATAGGTAGCCATATTCATGATGGTGGTGAATGACCTACCTAATGATTCACCATGTTCATCCACCAACAATGAGTTGGCATAAACTGCATCATAATCACCAATAGCTGCTGTCAGCACTTGCAATTTCTCCGGCAGCCACAAATCATCCTGATCGGAAAAAGCAATATAGGTTCCGCGACTTTCCTGAATACCTCTTTCAAAAGTTTTGGTTACACCCAGGTTTTTTTCGTTTTGTATCAGGCGCACGTTGGGGTAGCGCAACATATAATCCTGTATCAGCGCAATGGTGCCATCTTTGGAACCATCATCCACTACAACAATCTCTAGATTCGGATAGGTTTGCTGTAAAATAGAGTCTAATTGCTGCGGCAAAAACCGCTCACCATTATATGTTGCCAGAACTACCGAAACCAGTGCTTGCTGCATAGCCATTGTCAAAAATAACAATTAGCTTAGACTTCTTTTTGGTTTAGCAAAAGTTCCAATCCTTAAACACATGAAATTACTCATACAATACCTGAAACCCTATAAAGGCCTAATTGCGCTGGCACTGTTACTGGCCGGATTAAATCAGACTTTTTCATTATTCGATCCTATGCTGTTTGGCAAGCTAATTGACCATTTTGCCAACCATCCCAAGACCTTCGACGATGGCACACCCAGAACAGAAGGACAATTCATCAATGGGATCATGTGGTACCTGTTTTTGCTGGTAGGAACCGCCATGATTAGCCGTGTAGCCAAAGCCTTTCAGGATTATACCGTGAATGTGGTGATTCAGAAATTTGGCGCGAAGATTTTCACAGATGGCTTGAAGCATTCCATGAGACTACCCTATCAGGAGTTTGAAGATCAACGTAGCGGTGAAACACTCTCTATTCTAACCAAGGTAAGATCAGATACGGAAAGGTTTATCGGCTATTTCATCAACGTCTTATTCGGTATTCTGGTGAGCGTAATATTCGTATCCGTATATGCTACTCAAAAACACTGGAGCATTGTACCAATTTATTTTGGTGGCACACTATTGATTGCTTTTGTTACTAACATACTCAGCAAGAAAATCAAAACGATTCAAAAAGTAATCCTGAAAGAGACAACCGCTTTGGCAGGTACTACAACCGAATCACTGCGCAATATTGAATTGGTGAAGAGCCTTGGCCTTACGGAACAGGAAGTAAAGCGTTTAAACAACAATACGTACAAAATACTCGGACTAGAACTGAGAAAAGTGAAGAGCATTCGTGCATTGAGTTTTATTCAGGGCACAATGGTGAATTTCCTTCGACAGATCATCACCTTCACTTTATTATGGTTAATCTACCGCGATGTACTTACCACAGGACAGTTAATCGCACTCCAGTTCTATAGTTTCTTCATTTTCGGCCCACTGCAGGAAATTGGCAATATCATCCTTAGCTATCGCGAAGCAGAAGCATCCATCAATAACTTCCACAACCTCATGACCAAGCCTGTGGAACCCAAACCAGATCATCCACAAACTGTAGGCATGATTGAGGAGTTGGAGTTTGCAGGCGCAACCTTCCAACACCAAACCGCACAATACAAAGCACTGGATGGCATTTCCTTTGATGTGAAGAAAGGCGAAACCATTGCATTTGTTGGCCCATCAGGTGCTGGCAAGAGCACACTGGTAAAACTATTGGTGGGATTGTATCGTCCACAGGAAGGCATCATTCGCTACAACGGCATTGATGGCAAAGACATGGACTTTGATGAACTACGCAGCCAGATTGGTTTTGTTACTCAAGACACACAATTATTTGCAGGCACTATTAAAGAAAATTTACTGTTTGTATTTCCTGAAGCAACTGACGAGCAGGTAACAGACGCATTGATGAAAGCCAGCTGTCAGAACTTATTATCGAGAGCAGAAAAAGGTATTGAAACAGTGATTGGCGAAGGCGGCTTGAAATTGAGTGGCGGTGAAAAGCAAAGACTTTCTATTGCTCGTGCCTTATTACGCAAACCACACTTGTTGATTTTTGATGAAGCCACTTCTGCATTGGATAGTATTACAGAGGAAGAAATCACCAATACCATTCGCAGCATCTCTGCAGCAAAAGCGCAAATTACCGTGATGATTGCACACAGGTTAAGCACCATCATGCATGCCGACAGGATTTTTGTATTGGAACGCGGACAAGTAGTAGAAACAGGCAGCCATCAGCAATTGCTGGAGGAAAAAGGTCTCTATTATGCCATGTGGCGTCAGCAGATTGGCGAACGTAAACTCAAGGAAAAACAAGCGCAGCCTGCTTAATCGAAGCGGGTTTTGATATAGTCTTTGAGCATATTGCCTTCACCCAATTCATGTTCCATATCGCTGAGCTCATGCTCCAAAGCAATCGTACTGATGCGTATTTCTAGAAAAGACAATACTAAAGAAATCATCAAACTGAACATACTTAGTGCAAACAACCATCTTGCAGGATGCTGATCGCCGATATAGATCAGGTACATACAAATCATACACATCAGGAAACTGATTACGCCAAGTCCCTGCATAAAACGTATCATGGCCAAGCGTGTACGCAGATTCTTGATTTGCTGAACAATACTCTTACGACTGTCCGGCTCTTTATTGTATCGCTCATGCAGTGAGCGAATCAGGTTAGCTAAAGCCAGAAAACGATTGGAATAAACCAGCATCAGAAAAGTAATGGCTGGAAAGAGCAGTGCAGGTGTATTGATGGATATTTCCATACTTCAAAGTAAAACAAAAAAGGCCATCTGTAGAGATGGCCTTTACCGTTGGGGGGATAGTGATTAGCGAACAACGGCAGGAAACGCTATCTGAATATCTGTTTCTCCCTTCGATTCGTCGTCACCACTGGCCTTATTACCTGGCTTATGCTTTAAGGTTACACGTATTGAACCTGTTACACCTACTGCATTAGCTGCACCGGTAGTCCAGCGGCTTGTTAAACCAAGCGGCAGACTTCTACTATCAGTATCCAAGTTGCTTACTGTAATACTTGCCTGTGTAACAGCAAAGTAGAACTGATGATCGTTGGCTTCAGTTCTGATTTCCGGAGTCTTGTCTTCTGCAGGAGTCACACTTTCGTTCAACAAGGTGATTTCACAATTGTACGTTTTATTGGGTGCCAGTTTGATGGTATCAAACTTGGTAGGTGCATTTCCGCCGGGACCATCAGTATCTCTGAAAGTAAACGTGGTTGCACTTGTTGTTCCGGATTCAGTGAGTTTAACATTAACCGTTGTGATTAGCTCCTCTTCGTCGTGAGAATGATCATCTTTTTTACAACCTACTACTGTTGCAGCAAACAGTACACACAATGCGGACAAACGGATGAATTGTTGCTTCATTTGATTTGATTTTATGATGGTGTATTTTTTACATTGAAAGGAATACGTACACGAAGACTGATGTTACGGCCCATATCGTCTGAGAAATACCGGAATGTATTCAAGTATTCTCGGTAGGCCACATTCAGCATATTCGTAGCAGACAAAATGAACTGAATGGTGTGTTGTTTTCTTTGCAGTCCTAATCCGGCTTCAGCACCTGCCAGCGTATAGGCCGGCGGTGGTGCGATATAATCTGATTCCATAACAGTACTGCCATCAGGCTTCAACACCGGAATATTTCCAGTTCCGGGAAAACGTGATTGATGCAATACGTGCTGCACATGCAACTTAACGTATGGTTCACGAATTTTTCCTGCATCGCTGAATCGATACTCCAGTGATGTTTCATAACGGTCTGAAGGCATCATGATCATCCAATCGCGATTGGTCTTATCCCAGGCACGAAGCACTGAACCTTTTACCTGCCATTGAATATGCGCATTGATTTTCCAAGAGGCATTGACATCAACTCCCTGCATACGTGTATTGGTTTGCCCGTAGCGAAATGTTGGAAAAGCGCCTCTGATAGTTAGCTCTGGCGGGAAAACAGGGTAGAGATAAATGAATCCATCAATTTGTTTGTGGTAGGTTTCCAGCTCCAGATTGAATTTATCGAGATGCAAATGCAGGCCGGCCATCACACTGTTGGCACGTTCCGGATTCAACTGGTCATTTCCTTTTTCAATACGCGCAGAGCCATGGTGTAACCCATCGCTATAGAGTTCATTCACCTGCGGTGCACGCCAGGCCGATGCAATTCCAAGACTCAATTGCACATACTGATGCAGTTGATACTGAAGGCCTGCATTACCAGAGAAACTACTGTAAGTTCTGTTGGTATAGACACGTCCTGTATTTGAGCTGATATTGGTGATAGAACGGTGATCATATCTGGCACCAAACTCACCCTGCAGTTTACCTGTACCAATTTTTTCAATAATAAATGCGCCCAGATTCAATGCATCATAGTTGGGAATGAATAAGCGGAATGAATATCGATTTGCCTGATACGCACTGTTGATTCCAATGGTTCCTCTGAAACCTTTCTGCTGATAATGATCCCAAAGAAGGTCTGCAGACACAGTGCTAATCGTTAAGTCAAGGCCTGGTGCATCACTGCTCGATTGAAAGCGCTTGACATCATACTCTTGTCTGTTGTTCACCTGTGCTGCTGCAATCAGGTTTAAGCGACCTGTTTCACCAGTTTGCCAATAGGATTTCCATTTCAGTAAATGATGCATCACTTCCTGATAAGGCCTATCGATCTTATAGGTGAATCCCACATTTCTGATATAATCAGGTGGCTCCTTCTGTGCAATGGCATTCATCAAATCTGTAACGTTGCCAATGTGCGCGCCAGAGAAGATACCCAGTTTGGTATTGAATAGACTGTAAAACACTTCCCATCCCTTTGTCTCTTTTTTCCAGCCTGCTGTAGCAGACATATTGGCCTCACTTAGACCAGAGTTGGCTAAGCTATATTCCGGCGTAGCTGCATTGCCACCTCTCCTTAAAGTACCCTGTACCCGCCAGGCAAATGGCTTGCGATGCAAATTCACGCCCTCAAGCATTCCTGAGAGTACGCCCATCCTATTATTAGAGAAAGCTGCCAGATTTAATTCTCCTCTTGTTCCGGATATTACTGGTAGTAATTTGGGTTCTACCAACACAACACCACCAATGGCATCTGCACCATATCGGAGTGAAGAAGCGCCCTTGATAACTGTTAATCTATTGGCTACATAGGGATCAATTTCAGGTGCGTGCTCACTACCCCATTGTTGCCCCTCCTGTCTGATGCCATTATTCAGAATAAGTACCCGGTTACTATGCAGCCCATGAATAACAGGTTTGTAAATATTGGTACCGGTTTGCAAAGTGGTAACACCGGTTAAGCGGGTTAATGATTCTCCAAGGGATAAGCCCTTTACCGCATCCAGTTCTTTGCCCTTGATTTCAGCAGAAAAGCTGGTCTTTTTTGCTACGGTATTATAGCCAGTTACTGTTACATCATTTAGCACGGCTGCTGCATGATCCAGTTTAAAATTGTGTTCGATATCTTTTTCAATGTGAAGGTGCTCCTGCACAGGCTTGCAGGAAACATGACTGATCACCACGTCATAGTTACCCGGACAAATACCCAATATCTTAAACCTACCTGAACTATCGGTTTTTTTTGTAAGATTCAACTGAGGTATTCTGACCAGGGCATCAGCCAGGGGTTGGCCAGTATCTGCGTCCCAAACGATACCCGAGAAACTCAGGTGACATTGGGCACCAGCACGAAACACCATCAGCACAACCAGTATAGAAAGTAAAAGCTTCCTCATTTTTGAAACAAGGTTGTAAAAATAGGTGTTTTATTGAATTTTTCAACAATGTTGCAAAAATTAGCCTTTTGCTTTGATCATGGCTTTCACCTGCTGAACACTAAGGTTCTGTAATCGCACATAATAAACCCCTGCTGGAATGGTCTGTCCATTAAACTGAACAGTATAACTGCCCGCAGGCAATTCCTGATCTACCAAATTAGCCAGCACCCTACCCATGGTATCCATCACCTGCACAAGGGTATGTCCGCCATTGGTTTTATAGGTGATGGTAGTGGTACTTGTAAAAGGATTGGGGTAATTACGGATTAGCTCTTCACCGGAAAGATTAATCGCTTTCATACAGGCAGCTGACTGCACTAAAGGCAAAACCTGAAAATTCTTCAGCATGATTTGCTGTAGATCACTATCCTTTACACATAACCAATTGCTCAGGAGTGTTGCATACACGCTTCTAAAATCTATCTGAAAAGGAATATTGTCATTCACATTAGCATTGGCTGGTATAACAGGTGTATTTCCAGAAACGCCATTAATTACCTGCTTGCCGAAAACAAACAAAGGCGCAGCTGCACCGTGATCAGTACCATTACTACCATTACTCTTCACTCTTCTGCCAAACTCAGAGAAAGTCATACCCACCACCCGATCATCAACACCGAGCAGCTTTAAATCATCCTGAAATGCTTTGATGGCATCACTCACCGTCTTAAGGAGATTTGCATGTGTACCTGTTGTGGTATCGGTGGTGTTCACCTGACTGGCATGGGTATCAAAGCCGCCAAAACTCACCATATAGACGCGCGTCTTCAAACCACCCTTGATTAGTCTTGCGACTATCTTGAGTTGGTCTGCTAATGAATTAGGTGTGGGATAATTACCCTGCTGGGTTACTTTGGCTGCAGCATCTTTGATTACTGTTGCGTATCGCTGTGTTTGCTGCGATACCATTCTCACATAGGTCAATTCTTTACCGGCAGGTGTGGCAGGTGCAGGATCTTGTGCACCATTCAGCAGGTTATAAAAATTTGATGTGTTGCTTATGCTCATACCCATACTAACAGCTGGGCCTTGTAAGGTTAAGGAACTGACAGAACCAATTTGAATGGCCAGCGGATCCGTCATGCTGCTATTGGGATAGCCATTCGGAAAATTCGGGTATTCATAATTCAGGTACCTACCCGTCCAACCACTATTCACCAACTGGTTACTATCGCTGGCACTCATCCAGATATCTGTGGCACGGAAATGCGAAAAGTTTGGTTGCGGATAACCAACAGACTGCACAATGCGCAGTTGTCCATTCTGGTAGAGTTGATGCAAACCAGTCATGGAAGGATGTAAAGCAATCTTATCATGATTATTCAGACGCAAAACCTTTTGCTCCGGAATAAAAATATTGGCACGTGCATTTCTATACTCAGGAAAATACTCTAAAGGAATCACCATATTGAGGCCATCATTACCCCCATTCAACTGTATGATGACCAGCACATGATCCGTATCTGTTGTTGGCATCAGTAAAGCCTGCATCAAAGGATTGTCTGCACCAAATGCTTTTACCGTAAACCCATTGATGAGAGAGGGCAATACGATACCCGCAGGTAAAGCTTGTCGTAAAAAATCTCTTCTTTTCATACAATAGGTTTAGGCGAGTTGGTATTCAGCAAGATTCATGAGATACTTGATCAGATCGCGCAAGCGTGTTCTTACAATATTGGCATTGGCTGTGTCGCTTGGATTGGTGACGAATGCTGTCCAGGCATTGGTCCAGTAATAATCCTGTGCCTGTCCGCCCAATAGAATATCTTTCTTTAGTTGCGCTTTGGTGGAAGTAGACAATTCTGTCTGATACATAATTTCTACCAACTCATCAATCAACAGATTGGGGTCATCCGGATTCTTTAAAGTGCGTACAAACGCAGGACCATCCATTTGTATGCGCTTTCCATTAAATGTGTATCCGTTCACAATCATGGTATCGGTAAACTGATTGCGCTTGGGTAAAGTATCGCTGTTAATCCATATCTGATAGAACTGTGGCTCTTGATAATAGGCTTTCCAGCCGCTCACATCCGGTGGATCGCCGGGATTCTGCTGCATATTGGTGCAGGAGCTTACGAGATAATTATAAAAACCGTAGTTCGTTACATAATCGGATGCTGGCTGAAAACTGATATTGAACTCCCTGCACATACCTACCACAAGATCCAGCGGACTTTTGATAACGCAACCCATACTGAGGCTATCGTAGAAATGCTGACTACTCAACAAAGCCTTCAATACTGGCTTAATTTCATAATTATTGTTCCGGAAAATTGCTGCAAGTGGCGTGATAATGTTTTGCTCTACACTTGCATCGATATCATAGTACACAAACCAACGGTATACTCTTCTGCAGATATACTTTGCAACTTCATCAGCGGCAAAAATCATATTGAGTAAATCATTCAACTCGTCTAAACCTGCAGTAGCTGTATTTCTACCAGTAATCACCGTATTCTTGTAAAAAGCAGAAAACTGTTTATTGGTTGTGTCGTGTCTGGAAAGTGTAAATACCGAATTAATCTGCGTAGCGTTATTCTGCCAACCAGTCAACACTTTGGCAGCTGCTTTTACATCAGCTTCTGTGTAAAGTGAATCCGGGCCTTTACCACAACAAAAAAGTTCCTGCAGCTCTCTTGCATAGTTTTCATCCGGTGCTGTTTTGGTGTTGAGTTGCCCATTCAGGTAAACCAACATAGCCGGATCAATTGTGATTTGCTTCACCAATTCTTTGAAATTGCCCAATGCATGTGTACGCAATAAGTTATGGTGCTTGTATAGGTATTGTGCGTTACCGATATCATTACTTTCTGTTGCAAAATGATTATGCCAGAACAGCGTCATCTTCTCACGGATACTTCTATCCTGTTGCACCATGCAACCCATCCACCATTTCTTGAAGCTAGCCCTTCGCCTGGATTGTATGGTTCCATCATTATTAGGATCGTTAACCCAGGTTTGACCTGCAGATATATGGGTATCTGGTGTTGTAAGCGCACCATTGGTATCATACTCTTTTACGGGTGGAGCCGGTAAAGGTGCTTGTGGGTTAATAAGTTCATCAACGGATGCCTGCATCCCCTTTGCCAGAAAATATTGAATATCAGCAATTGCAGCACCAAACATGGTGCGTTTTAACAGGTGGATTACTTCTGCCCTGCTCCAATTACCAGCATAGACCTGTAGGCCGGTACTTGGCGGCACAAGTGGGGTTGGAGGGGGTATTTCCATGTGCAGGTTTTCCTTGAAGAGATACTTGAAATTAATAAATGCAGCTTAAAAGCAAAGAATTCATGAAAGCCTGGGTGATCTTTTTGGTTTGATGCAGCAAAAACAAGCTTCGGATGTCCTATATTTAGGGGAAATACCCCCTTCATGACGGAGCAATCTATCATCGCAGGCTGCTTACAAAATGATCCTCTGGCTCAGCGGGAATTATACAACCGCTATAGTCCGAAGATGTTAAGCGTTTGTTACCGGTTTGCACAAAACCGGGAAGATGCAGAAGACATGCTGCAGGAGGGGTTCATCAAAGTATTTACCCAGATACATACATTCCAGAACAAAGGTGCTTTTGAAGGCTGGATCAGGCGGATTATCATTCATACCTGTATCAACCTGCTGAAAAAGCATAAAAAGTTTCATGAGCAATTGTCTCTGGAATACGCTGAGACTGTTCAATTCAGGGAGGAAACCATCCCCTCCATGATGCAGGCAAGACAAGTGGTAGAATGTATCAGACAGTTGCCATTAGGATACAGAACAGTATTAAACCTGTATGCTATTGAAGGTTTCAGTCATAAAGAAATCGGCACCATGCTGGACATTGAGGAAAGCACGAGCCGGAGTCAGTATACTAGAGCAAAAAATATGCTGGAAGCCATGTTGATCAGAAAGCGGATTATTGAAAAGCCGAAAGAAGAACTGCATTGGTTAAAAGCATTTAACGGTATTTGAGTGCACTGTGTTGAAAGATTATGAGCAAGGAGCAAGAACATAACGATTGGTTGGAGTCTTTTCTGCAGGAGCAAGCAGACAAACATCGCTTGTATCCATCAGATCAGCTTTGGCAAAATATCCAGGAAAACATCCATGGTAAAAAACCATGGCCTGCACTCACCTTGGTTGCACTGGCCGTTTTGGTTGCACTCACTATCTCCACTTTACTGAACAATCATCCAGACAAACAAGCGTATATCCTGAAGCTTCAGGAAAATAGCCTACAACAAGAGATTGCTGGTCAAACAATGCAATCACCTGCAACCAACGGCAAACATTATATCAACCAATTTTCCGGTGCTGATCTTACTAACCAGACTTTGCAGATCATCCGTGAACACAATGAGCTGGAAGCAATATTGAACCATACTGCTTTTGCTGGTCAACAAGCAGTTGTGAACGTGGAGGAAAAACAACCTACACGCTTGCTTCAACCAACAATTGCTATTGCGCAAATCACTCCTTATGTTGACATGATTGGCGAACAAATGATTCAGCAAGAACAAGCAGACCTAACCGAACGTGATGAAGTATCATCTGAACTGCCTGAAGAAGCAAAAGATATTGCAGGTGATTTTAGAAGATCAATGAAGAAAGCGGGTGCACAAGAACACGATGCTGATGATTTTCTGAGTGAACAGGGATACAAAGAAAATCCTGTGATCAGAAAAAAGGGCACACCCACTAAGTTCAGCTATCAGTTCTGGACATCACCTTCTACCGGTTTCAGAAATTTAGATGAAGGACAGGCAAGAATCCTGAATGCCACCAATAATGCTGCTTCAAATAGTATAACCAGTGCCGTATTTAATCCAGGCAATAACCAGCCCAGTATTCGCCACAGGCCTGGTTTGGGTCTGGAATTAGGTCTGGCTTTATTCTACCAAGTAAAACCGGCTTTCCGCATTAAGGCAGGTATACAATTCAATCTGCGTCATTACCTGATTGAAGCATTTCAATCTGGTTACGAGCAATCTGATGTGATTCTGGTTAGAGACGACAGAACTGTACAAAAGCTACCAGTATTTACACGCATCAATAATAAATCTGGCTTTACTGAAACAGTAATAGACAACAAACTGTATCAGCTTGCCTTCCCTGTAGGCTTTCAACTGGATATTGTGAAAGGTAAGCGACTGGGCGTATTGATTGACGCTAGCATTCAACCAACGCTCAATCTGAATAGCAAACTGTACACGCTTACCACAGACCTGAATCATTATTTTGATGGCAGCAACCTGATCAGAAGGTGGAATATGAACAGTACCATTGGTCTGAATTTCTCTTACACAACAGCCAATAAGGTTTCATGGCAGATTGGCCCGCAGTTCCGTTACCAGCACCTGCCTACCTATACCAATGCCTATCCCATCAGAGAGAATTTTAAAGACTTTGGTGTAAAACTGGGTATGTTAATCCCCATCAGACACTAGTCGTCTCCATTACTGATCCTTATTTTTGCGCATGCGTTTCATTAGTTTATTGTTTATTGGATATTTTTCTTCTGTGCTACTTTTTGCTTGTAAAGAAGGCAAACATCAATCACCAACTGCAGATAGCGTAGCATTCTTTCCCCTTAAGGAGCTTATCATGGGTGATGTAAAAGATGTTGTTCAAACACCGTATCTCTTGGTCGCTTACACTATAACAGACAAGCAAAAAGACTCTGTTATTATTGATACGACTGATTTTAAAATCTGGGCAAACAGGTTCTTGCAAAAGGACTTCAATGATCCAGAGTGGAAGGAACAGTTTAACGAAGCGGTGTTTAATGACCAAACGACAAAGACCTATACACTCAGCTATACTACCAAGGATAACGATATCCCTCTAAAGCAGGCAGATATTACAGCAGATGAAAACAGCAATAAAGTAAAGCGAATCTTTATCAGACAGCAATGGCTTTCTGGAGATACCATCAACTTTACTACTGGCGTTTGGAAACCTGGTAAAAGCTTTTGGATCAGTACAACAAAAAAGTTTAGTGATTCCCTTACACAAACTCAGCTCAACTACATTAAGTGGAACGATAAAGGCCCATTACCTTTGCTGAGCAATGACCGCTGAGCAGTTCCAGCATATCGCCCACACAATTCCTACTGAACCTGGCATTTACAAGTATTTTCATCAGAATGGTGAATTACTGTATGTTGGGAAAGCCAAAAGTTTGCGTAAGCGAGTAAGCTCCTATTTCTCTAAGAGCTTCACCAGCTACAAGACACATGAGCTGGTTCAAAGAATTCACCATATTGAATTCACGATTGTTGATTCTGAACAAGATGCTTTTCTGCTGGAGAATGCACTGATCAAGCAATACAAACCCAGATACAATATCAATCTGAAAGACGATAAGACCTACCCGTATATCGTCATTAAAAGAGAGCCCTTCCCAAGAATATTTCTGACGCGAAAGAAAATCAACGATGGATCTGAATACCTGGGCCCCTTTACTTCTGCTGGAAGAGTAAGAGAGTTGCTTGGTATTATTAAACTATTCATACCCTTAAGAACCTGTAAACTTCCTTTAACTGCAGCCAATATACAAAAAGGCAAGTTTAAAGTTTGCTTGGAATATCATTTAGGCAATTGTAAAGGACCATGTGAGGGTTTACAATCAGAAGTTGATTATCAGCAATCCTTGCTTCAGGTAAGAAATATATTGAAGGGCAATCTTGCTCCGGTAATGCAGCACCTTAAGGAAGAAATGCAACAATATGCAGCAGATCTTGCATTTGAAAAAGCCGGAATGATCAAGCAGAAGATAGACGAGCTGGAAGCTTACCAGGCAAGATCGGTAATTGTTTCAGGACATCTAGGCCATCTCGATGTATTCTCTATTCTGAAAGAAAATGATACCGCCTATGTGAACTACCTCATGGTAGAACATGGAACCATCGTACAAACGCATACTGTTCAATTAACTACACAATTAGAAGAGGATACTGCTGAAGTACTCAGCTTTGCTATTGAACAGCTACGTGCCACATTCAATAGTCTGGCCAAAGAAGTGGTGGTTGCTGAGGAAGTAGAACTCCCTGAAAACTTAACGGTAAGTATTCCTAAATCAGGAGATAAAAAGAAACTGCTGGAACTCTCTATCAAGAATGTGAATTACTTCAGAGAAGAACTTAGAAAAAAGCAGATACTGCAACTCGAAGGCCGCTCTGACCAGGAAAAGAAACAAGTAATTTATGAGTTGCAGGACTATTTACACTTGCAATACGCCCCAGTACATATAGAATGCTTTGATAACTCTCACTTTCAGGGCAGCTATCCCGTAAGTGCCATGGTTTGCTTTAAAGATGGCATACCAAGTAAAGCAGATTACAGGCATTTTAATGTGAAGACAGTTACCGGTATTGATGATTTTGCCACAATGCGTGAGGTTGTCTTCAGACGCTATCGTCGCTTAAAAGAGGAAGGCAGCTCGCTACCACAATTGGTTATTATTGACGGCGGTAAAGGACAATTGAACGCTGCAATGGATAGCATAAAGGCCTTAGGACTGGAAGGCGAAATGACTTTGGTGGGTTTAGCGAAAAATGAAGAAGAACTATTCTTTGTTGGTGATCAGGAATCATTGAAACTACCTTGGAACAGCAATAGTATGAAGCTGATCCGCTTTATCCGTGATGAAGTGCACAGGTTTGGCATCACATTCCACCGCAAGAAAAGATCAGCCGGCACATTTAAGAATCAGTTAGAAGATATTGAGGGTATTGGCAAGCAAACAGCAGAAAAACTGTTACAGCACTTTAAGTCCGTCAAAAAAGTATCATCAGCTACTGAGCAGGAGCTAACTGCAGTAATAGGTCTTTCAAAGGCAAGACAGGTATTGGACTATTTTAAGCTCAAAGGCAAGTTTTAAATAAAAAGGGGCCAGGATAAACATCCAGCCCCGTTTTAAAATCCAATATCCTATGAAAAACCGAAACTAAATTAGAAGAATTTCAGCAATACACAAGAAGAGACATCAGTTTTTCTTCATAAAAAAATAATAAGGGCCTTAGATTTAAGGCCCTTTTATAGATTTCGTTGAATATTTAACAATTAAACCATCAACACTAGTAAGACCACAGGTTTTGCTCGAAAGCAAAGATCTTCTCTTTGATATTCTCTCCTTCCAGGAGTCTGAACAGCGGGTCTTTAATCAAACCTGCTAAAGATTTATTAGATGGGTTATTCCAGGTTGTCTTGGTGATATAACTGGAAAAGAAACGGCTTTCAAACAATTCTTCCCACGTCATACGACCAGAGAAGTTTCTGGAATTATACACTTCATACTTAGCCAAAGTGGGGCGCAAATCCGGATAGTATAACCAGAATAATGGGAATGCTTCGCTCTTGTTACCTACTTTACGCTTAACCACCGGACAAACACCGATAATTCGGAAATACAAACGGCTGGATTCCTTATCAAAGATTACCTGCTCCTTAATACGAAACGTATATACTGAGTCTAAGTTAGCTGAAGAGGTACGGCTAATGGTTTTTGTTTCTTCTCCACTTACCGGATCCAGTACAGAAACTGTGTCCAATTTACCAGCCAACTGATCCATGATTTTTGAAGTAGCAATGGGCGTAGTAAAACGCTCATCCTCAAAAGCCATTACACTGTCATTAATGATACCAGAAAGTAGTACCGCAAAGAAACGCTGGTCTCCATTATCGTCTTTGGCAGGATACATGAAAGACAGATTTGCCTTTTCACGTCCATCAATTTCGCGCCAGATGAATTCACTGAAGAAAGCATCGTCCTCACGGATATGTTCATAAGCCAGCGGTTTTCTGTCCTTAATCAGGTTTCTATCAACTGCGTAGTTATTTCTAAGCGATTGGGCAGATTTTGTTTCAATACCGATAGCAGTATCACCATAAGCAAACTTAGGAGCAGAAGACTGCTGCTGCATTTGCTGATTTGCAGGCTGGTTGAAATTCAGATCGCGCATATTACCCTTACCTGTTGTATCAGGTTTTGCTTGTTGCTGCTGCGCTGGTTGCTGCTGCTGAGCAGGCGGAGGGGTGGTACGACGACGATATTGTGCATCAGCGTCAACAACCTGCATCACAGACAAGCCCACAAGCCCTGCAACCATCCATCTGTTCAATCTCATAGATATCAGTTTAACGTAAAGGATATGTTCTGTTCTAATTTTCTTCCACCACCAGGTCCTACCACGCGGATATCATCAAATACCACGGTTGTTCCTGGTTGTACACGCTTCAACAAATTCTTTACTTCATCAGAAAAGTAAGCACCAGATACCTCTGCGAAGCCGGGGCTATCTTCGAAACCTTTACCGGTGAAGTAAACGATGTATGAAGTAACGGTGTATTTAACACCTTCGAAAATGAAGTCACGTAATTCTGCAGCCACACCCTTTTGCAGTTTGAAAATACCGGCAGGCATTTCACCACCACCCTTGCCGCCTACTGTTGCCAAAGGCGCAGGTACAGGCTTAATAGGGATCTGTAGCGTAACCGGCTTACCCTTACCATCGCTAGCAGTTACTGTAGCAGTTCCCAAACGCTTAGGCGTTACGATATAAGTTCCGGCACCGGCATTACGGAAACTCACTTCAGGTCCGGTGATGTTTACACTAACTTTTTCAGCACCACCGCCACCAATTACACTTAGTGGGTTTTCTAAATCCTGATAGAATACTCTTGTCTTATCAGTAGAAACCACCAATCCAGATGGAACACCTACGGTATACTTAATTTCCTTAACCACATTTGCTGTAGAACCATCGGGCTTAACATAATTGATGTTTACGCGCTTGGTATACTCACCAGGGTTACCAACCGTGGTTTTATACTCAGCCATACCATCAGCATTCAAGGAAGCAGAAGCCCCATCAACTGAAACTGAAGGCTTGGCACTCTTCGAAAATGCACCAATACCTGCAGTAATCACCAGTTCATCGCCAGGCATCAGGTAAGTTGCATTGGTACCAGCCAGCGCCTGAAACTCGTCGTACACGATTTCTACTTCACCAATCTCTTTGTGACAGTATTCAATAACCTGAGATTCTGCATTCTTGATATCATTCTGAAACTTGCTCAGAATAGTAATACCTGCAATAGTGGGCGTCATATGGAAATAAGAATAAGCCCAATCAGATTCCTTCACATCCTTCTTTTTATCAGGATTGGGAATAGATAAATCTAATGGCAGGTTTGGCGCTACTTCTTTCAGGATGTCCGGACTAATGTTAGACAGTTGTTCTTTGTAAGCTTTCAGCTTTTCGTAGAGCTCTTTACCTCTTGCTTTACCTTCAGGAGGATTTGAGATGAACAGTCTGGTAGCCGCATCAAGATTATCTTCTCCTTTGATTTTTTTAAGACCTGTTTCCTCGTCAGTAATATAGCCGCCGGCTTCCTGAATCAATTCTTCTTTTAAATTTTCGAGGTACTTATACATATCATCCGACAAAGTCTTGGCCTTATCTGCCAAAGGCTTCCAAATGGCTGCTTTCTCAGCTGTCTTTGGATCCTGTAGCTTACGTTCGAATGATTTAAATATTTCCACATTTTTTTTCTCAACAGTATTGCTAGCTGTGATCAAGCTTTCATTTACCGTTTTGAACGCATGCAGAATCTCTGAAGATACGTTAAGCGCCAACAGGGCTGTTAGCACCAAGTACATCATGTTGATCATTTTCTGCCGCGGTTCCTTGGGTAGAGACATAATCGTTTTCGTTTAAATACTTAGCGATTCGTTTTGGTTTAAGCAGGTTTTGATTATCTGCCCTGCATAGCAGTGAGCATGTTACCATAAACCTGATTCAGCTTACCAAGATTATTGGCAAGTGCAGTGATCTGCTCTTTCGCTCTGATGGCATCTTCAGCACTAGTTTGCATTGCTGCAGAAGCTTGCGCCAGTTTACCATAAAACTGGTTCAGCGCTTTCAGGTGATTATTGCTTTCCTGCAATTCGAGTTCGTAAATCGTATTTAAAGACGTCAAGTTTTTAGTTAATACCTGTACCTGATCATGGAAAGTACGTGTGCTTTCTGAAGCCTGATTGAATGCACTTAAAGAGTTAGAAGCTTGTGATACAACACCGGCAATATTACCCAGTGCAGCTGTTGCTTCTTTAGCTTTATTAGAGAAATCGCCTGTTGATTTTACCACATCACCAACTTCACCCATTTTATCAACTGTTGTTCCCAGCTTCTGGAAACCAGCGCTCAGCTTAGACAGATTTGCAGGAGTGATATCTGCTTCTTCCAGCATTTTCTCCATAGACTTCAAAGCTGGATTGCCTTTGTCTACAACTTCCACATGAGATGGACCCGAATCAGGAGGAGGCAGAATGGCATATACTAAGAAGATCAAAGCTTCTGTAGTAAGACCAATTTTCAGCGCCCAGTCGGCCCATGAAAGGTGAAGAATTTTAGCCATTGCACCGAAGATTACGACTGCGGCACCCACGCACACGAAAACATTCACAAGTCTGTTTACTGTAGGATTAACACCTGCTGACATGTTGATTGATTTAGATTGATGGAAAGTTGGTTTTGGTTTATCGCTTAGATCTAGGGGTTAAGTCAACAACACAGCGGAAACCGATGTAAGACTTCGCTGTATCTTGATATTCGTAAGTTCTGGTACTAGCCTGAAGGAAATACTGAATATCCTTCCAACTACCACCACGAACTACTTTACGCTTATCTCTTGGCTTATCATTATCAGATGCATCGTAACGTATATCTGGACTCAAATCATTCATGAAATTGTAAGCACCTTCATAATATAAACTGCTTGTCCACTCAGCTACGTTACCAGACATATTGTACAAGCCATACTCATTAGGCCAATATGCGTCAGCACGAACTGTATAAAAACCTCCGTCTTCAGCATAATTACCTCTGCCAGGCTTAAAGTTGGCAAGCAAGCATCCTTTCTTGTTTCTCAGATAGTAGTTACCCCAGCCAAACATGGAACCTGTTCTATTACCACGAGCAGCATATTCCCATTCTGCTTCAGTAGGTAAACGGTATTCACCATCTGTTGCGAATTTTTTGCGCTCCAGATAATTATTCATGTAACGTGTACGCCAGTTTGCAAAAGCTTCCGCTTGTTTCCATGTAATGCCCACTACGGGATAATTTCCGAAAGATGGGTGAGCAAAATATCTTCTTGTCATTGGTTCATTGTATGAATAAGTGAAATCACGCATCCATACCAATGTATCAGGATATACTTTCTGATCTCTGCGAACAATGAAGTTTTTTCTTGGAACGCCCATGTTTTCACGCTTGGCAGCGTTGTTCAGATCGAAGAACTCAACGCGATATACCAGCTTATCAGGATCAATCTCCACCTTACCAAACAAACGGTTATCAGGTGCCAAATTCAATTCATTCAATTTTTCGATGGTCGCTTTATCCCACTTGATGGTTCTTACTTTCTTCCAATCAACAGCAGTTGTGTCATCAGGCTTATTGATTCCCTGGCCAAACAGAATTTTGTAGGCCAATGAGTCTCTAACCCATGTCACGAACTGACGATACTCGTTATTGGTAATTTCAGTAGCATCCATCCAAAAACCTGGAATAGATACCTGTCTGTTACGGGTAACATAGCTAAAGCTGATGTCTTCATCACTAGGACCAAGGTGGAAAGTTCCAGGTGGCACATAGACCATACCATTAGGACGCTCCATGTTAGGCTTTGCAACAGGTGCAATGCCCATCAGCTGACCATTGTCTGGCAAGCCTTTTCCAGACTTGTTCTTCTTGAAGGCATTGCATGATGCAATAGCCAATACAAGGGTGATTAATAGGATATTTCTCAGGATACCTTTCATGCTACAAAGTCATTTTCGAATAGTGACAAATATATAGTTTTCAGTGGCTGCTAAGCCATTTTTAACGGTTAGTTTCCAATAATGTTTGACCGGGTAAAAATCGTCTATACGATACTGTTTTATTTGTCATTCATGGCTTTCGCCGCAGGGAGGGATTGCATGCAAATTACGTGCTGCAATGTTACACAATTGCTAAAAAAGCCTCAAGGGTATCAACAGGCGCCTGGCAGCTGTATTGTCTGCACAGGTAATAGCTTGTTTTACCCTCCTGCCACCTCCCTTCCAATAAGGGAAAACCATGTTCAGGCATTTCACCGGCCAACTGAAACACCTTACAGGGTATATAACGCTCCAAAATGGGATGTATTGCCATAAGCGCTTCTTTTCCAACAACTACCAACTCCAATGGCTCTTGCACTTGCCATTGCAGCGCCATAGCCCAAACACCGAAACTGCCAGGATGTTTTACAATGGCTTGAGACA
Organism: Chitinophagales bacterium; assembly: GCA_017303835.1. Taxonomy (NCBI): domain Bacteria; kingdom Pseudomonadati; phylum Bacteroidota; class Chitinophagia; order Chitinophagales; species Chitinophagales bacterium. The sequence continues at coordinate 55,497 of JAFLBI010000002.1, read as the reverse complement.
ATTGGCGAAGCATGGTCATTGCCCTTTCATGCCATTCGGGCAGATTGAAAACCAGCGACAAATAAAGTAAATTCTGCGCCATCACCGCATTACCACTTGGGGTTGCCCCATCATACACTTCCTTTTTCCTTACAATTATATCTGATTGATTTTCAGACGTATAAAAGAAAAATGCCGTCTCTGTATCTCCAAAATTTGCCAGAATCTGCTCCGTTAATGCCTTGGCTTTTTTCAGATATTGAACATTGCCGGTGATCTCCTGCACATGGATATAGGCATCCACCAGATAGGCCAGGTCATCCAGGAAAGCCGGAATTTTTGCTTGCCCACCTTTCCAGGTATGTAACCATCCACCTTGTCCATTCGCAAAAGCACCCTCAGCAAAAGCCAGTGTTTCAGTGGCCAATGATCGAAAGCGCACATCACCCAAAGCTGCATAAACCTTGCAAAATGCCTTGATTAACAACGCATTCCAACCAAGTAACACTTTATCGTCTGTTTGTGGCCTTACTCTCGATTGTCGATACGCTAAAAGGGTTTGCAAGCATCGATCCAGAAGACTTTGCAGGTCTTTCATTTCCATACCTCGCTCCCTTGCAAATGTTTCCATACCCTTTTGTGCAAACAGAATGGTTACTGCCGGATGACTGGCATCATGCTGCCAATTACCTTCAGGCCTAACATCAAAATAGGCGCAAAAAACAGCTGCGTCTTCGCCTAATAAAGATTGAATTTCGTCATATTGCCAGGTGTAGTATTTACCTTCCTCTCCCTCACTGTCTGCATCCAATGCACTCCAAAAACCGCCAGCTACATCTTTCATTTCTCTTTCCAAAAAATCAACTGTCTGACGCATCACACGTGCGTATTCATCTCGTTTTGTGAGCTGATAGGCTTCTGCCAAAGCGCTTAGCAATAACGCATTATCGTACAGCATTTTTTCAAAATGCGGAGCCAGCCATTCATTATCGGTACTATATCTGGCAAAGCCTCCACCAACCTGATCATAAAGCCCCCCCGCATTCATTTTATCTAAACTCAGCAATGCCTGATCCAAAGCAGCTTGATCGCCGGTGAAGTGGTAGTGTCTCAGCAAAAAAGTGATAGAGAATGTTTGCGGGAATTTAGGCGCACGGCCAAATCCACCCCACTGGGTATCAGCATTGCGCAAAAAATTTTGGGCAATTGTTGCCAGTGTATCCTGATGCATAAAGCTGTCATGAGCACCTTGCTTTGCAAAGCCAAAGCCATTTGATTGCTTCAAGTGCTCGGTCAGGTTTGTTGCCTGGGCTTCCAGCTCATGCCTTTTCTGAACAAAAGCCTGATGCACACCCTGCAATACTTCGCGCCAGCTACTTCTATTAAACGCTTTTACCGGAGGGAAGTAAGTGCCGCCATAAAAAGGTCGGCCATCTGGCAATAAGAAAACATTTAAAGGCCAGCCCCCACTACCTGTCATAGCCTGAACTGCATCCATGTAAATGTGATCCAGATCCGGACGTTCTTCACGATCGATTTTGATATTCACAAAATGCGCATTCATAATCGCGGCAGTGTCGGGATTCTCAAAACTTTCGCGCTCCATTACATGACACCAATGACAGGCTGCATAACCAATACTCACAAGAATTGGCTTATCCTCTAGCTTTGCTTTTTGCAGCGCTTCCTCACCCCATGGATACCAATCAACAGGATTGTGTGCATGCTGCAATAAATAGGGACTATTCTCATGTATGAGCTGATTACTATAAGCTGCCATGGTACTATGCTTTAATATAAAAACCCCTGCAAGCTTGCAGGGGTTGTCAAATGTCGAGAATAGTTGTGGTTATTTCTTTTTGCTCGTTGTCGAAGAAAGGAAAATATCGAGCGCAGAAATCATACTTGGGGCTTGTGGTGCGGGAGCTTTAATTGCCAGATCCAAACCTGCTTCTTCCACAGCTTTAGAAGTGTTGTTACCAAAAGCGCCAATAACAGTGCCATTTTGTTTGAAATCAGGATAATTGTCAAACAAACTTTTAACCCCGCTTGGTGTAAAGAAACAGATCACATCAATGGGTTGAGCATCCATCACCGTCTTGATATCATTACTGATACTTCTGTACATGAATGCCATTTGATATTCGCAGTTGTGCGACTTGAGCCAGTTAACGATCTCATTGTCCTGCTGGTTCTCGCTGCATACATACAGAAATTTCTCATTCTCTCTATGCTTGTTGATCACATCAAACATGCTTTTGTTGGTACCATCTGCACCGTAGAAAACCTTACGCTTTCTATAGAGAATAAATTTTTGCAGATACAGGGCAACAGCTTCTGTAATACAGAAATACTTGGTATCCTGACTGATGCTCACTTTCATTTCTTCGCAGGTGCGAAAGAAATGATCGATTGCGTTTCTGCTTGTAAAGATGACTGCAGTATATAATGCGATATCAATTTTCTGCTTTCTGAACTCTTTAGCAGCAATACCTTCCAATTTGATAAAGGGATGGAAAACCAATTTTACCGGATACTTACGTTCCAGATCAAAATAGGGTGATTTATCGCTTTCCGGTCTTGGCTGGGAAATGAGAATTGTCTTACTATTTCTGGCAGCTGCTGTGTTTTTCGCCCCGATCTTAGCCATGCGGTTATTACAAAAAGTTTCGCAAAATTAAAGAGTTCCTGCCACATAGCTTACCAGCACTTTGTAGATAAGCAGCAATGGCAAAATTTCCACGGCGCAAAGGTATAAAGAAAAATGCAGGAAATTCACTTTCAATATGTTACGGAGGTTTCCAGCAGATATAAAATAGCGGTAGAGGAAAAGCAGGATTAGCAATCCACTAGCCAAACCGAGTGCAACATCCTGCATACCGCGTGACGAAAAGCTCATCACCAATACAATTGGCAGAAGCAACACACCAGCTATTTTATTGATCAGAAAAACAACAAATGCATAGGTAGAGGCAGCTTGATCGGCCTGAAAGGCCCAGCCTGTAAAACGCAAAAAGAGAAATTTGATGCTGTAAACACCCATTAAAGTAAGCGCACACAACATGAAAAGCCACCAAAAACCTGCATCCGACCAATGATAATACTGCACCAATAAAGTAATGTAAAGCCCACCAGAAGCAAAGAACAAGATATTCAGGAACAAGGAGGCCAGATTATCCTGAGCCATTTGCTCGCGGGTTTGCTTTTGCCTAAAAGATGCCTGAAATAGTAGGGCAAATAAATTAGAGAAGTACCTGCCAAATGCAACTCGGATGAAAGCTAGTAAAGCAAACAATCCTGTTAACAAATAAAAAAGGCCGTCTTTACCATTACTAATCTTTGGATCATCAATCTTCCACAAAGCAGCTTTTTGAAGCGGTAACAAAGGGTGGATCATCCATTTTGCATATGTGCTCGTGTCTTTAACTGGCAAAACAGGTAACAATTGAGCAAGGCTATCAGCAATACGAATTGAATCTGCAAGGGCCAAAGCGTCTGCCTGCATCGGCATGGTATCTGCAGGCAGTAATGCCTGTTGTGCTTGCACAGAATCTACTTGCAAAGTCGTATCACGCTGAGCATCTGCAATACCAGCGAAAATCAATCCGAAACATAAAAAAAGGATACGCAACATGTGTGCAACAAAAATAAGGTTTCAGCGCATGCAGCCCCAAGCAATCTCATTCAATCCGATCTGGAAGGAACATTACCTTTGATTGAATGGCGGGGATTTATATACATATTCCTTTCTGCAGAAAAGCTTGTCATTATTGCAATTTCCATTTCTCCACATCTACAAAATTGATGGAAGCCATGGTTGATGCAATTTGTAAAGAATTGCATCTGCGGCAAGCATATGTCGAGCATCAGCAAATTGAAACCATTTATTTTGGTGGAGGCACCCCATCACTGGTTCCAGCAGCATTGCTCAGAAAAATACTGGACAAGATTTATCATTGCTTTCAAGTAGCTGATACTGCAGAAATCACACTGGAAGCCAATCCCGATGATATTAATCCACAGGCTTTAGTTAGTTGGCGTGCAATGGGCGTAAATCGGCTAAGTGTAGGAATACAAAGCTTCGATCAGGACGAATTGAGCTGGATGAATCGGGCTCACTCAGCGAGTCAGGCACAGGATTGTATTCCATTAATCAAACAAAGTGGATTCACCAATTTCAGCATTGATCTCATCTATGGCAGCCCCCTGCTGTCAGATGAGCAACTGAGCAAAAACATTGCGATCGCTGTTGATCATCAGGTACCACACATTGCTGCTTATGCCCTAACTGTAGAACCTCAAACAGCTTTAGCACATTTTGTAGAGAAGGGAAAATCAGCTGCAACGGATCCTGAAAAGCAAGTACGACAGTCCAACATATTAATGCAGCAACTGGAAGATGCGGGGTACGAACACTATGAGATCTCCAATTTTGCTAAACCAGGTTTCAGAAGCCAACATAACAGTAGTTACTGGATGGGTAAACACTATTTGGGATTAGGGCCAGGGGCACACTCTTTCAATGGATACAGCAGACAATGGAATATTTCCAACAATAACCTCTATGTGCAATCTATCGAACTAGGAGATATTCCTGCAGAGGTTGAAATGCTGACTGCAACACAACAACTCAACGAATATATCATGACCAGCCTGCGAACGGCCGAGGGTTTATCACTGCAAAAAGCAGGCACTTGGGGTGAACATCAGACAGCAAGAATCATGCGTATGGCTGAGCCCTTTATAAAAGACGGCAGAGTTATACATCAGTCTGATGTATTGATACTCAGCCGCAGCGGAAAGAGCTGGGCCGATGGAATTGCAGCAGCTTTGTTTGAGGACTAGTGAACGTTTTCCAGCGTATTGTCAACCGCTTGCAGCATGGACATTACCACGGGATAAAAATCATGCTTTTGCGGATGTTTGTCTTTCAACTTGGTTGAAAGCTGGTCTAGCACCATAAGCAAGTTGTCTTTAGACACACTCTCCAGCTGCATTTGAGCAGGTTTGTGAATCTCAAAATCACTTTTCAGTAAATCCAAAATGGATACTTCGAGAATTCTCGATAAGTCCCTTACGTGCTTGACTGTCAGTTGGGTATAGTTGTTTTCAATCTTACTATACGCATTCTGAGAAATGTTCATCTGCTTAGCTACATACTCCTGCGTGTAGTTTCTCAACTCCCTGTACTTACGAATAACTGAACCTGGCATAAAGTCCTTTTTTAATGATGAAAAGTCTGCGTCGGCAGGTTTCAGTGGAGGTCAAACAAGGAATACGAAAATATCCCTCTGCTGTAAAAAAACCAAGCTTACACCAAAATTTCCTCAATCATTCTGAATCCTTCCTGGGCGGGCATTTGCTCCCAGAGTATCCGGTAAATGGCTGTCGCAATCGGTATTTCGGCTTGTATCAGCTGGTTTGTATGGTAAATGCATTTACTGGCATTATACCCTTCTGCTACCATATTCATCTCCAGCTGGGCAGACCGAACGGAATACCCCTTCCCGATCATGTTACCAAAAGTGCGGTTACGGCTGTACAAAGAGTAACAGGTAACCAGCAAATCTCCCAGATACACAGATGCAGCATAATTGATAGGCGCCTCCTGCTGTTCTGCTGTGCTGCTTGCTTTACGCAAAAAGCGTACCATTTCATCGGCGGCGTTGGCAATATATACACTCTGAAAGTTATCGCCGTAGTCTAATCCATGGGCAATACCTGCTCCGAGTGCGTAAATATTCTTCAAGACTGCTGCATACTGTACCCCGATAACATCAGAATTAACAACAGTGTTCAAATATTCCGTTCTAAAGTTTGCAGCAATATCCGCAGTTTGCTGAGCATCCTTTCCCGAGAAAGTAAGATAGGAGAGCTTCTCCGCAGCCACTTCTTCCGCATGGCAGGGACCTAATACAGTATAATAATCCTCCAATGGAAATTGAAAGCGGTTGGCCAAAAACTCATGAAGTAATTGATTATGAGTAGGCAACATCCCTTTTATCGCAGAGACTATTTTTTTCCCCTTCAGCTCTTCTGGTTTGATGGCACTGAGGGCATCTTCTGCAAATGCAGATGGTACAGCAACCACCAGCACATCACTATTCTGAACTACGGTAGACAATTGATCATCCAGCGTAATTTGAGCCATGTTGAAATAAGCAGCGTTCAGGTAATGTGGATTATGGCGTCTGCTGCGCATATACTTGATGGAATCACTATTACGCATCCACCAGTGTATGTGATTACCGTTATCTGTGAGAATTTTGGACAGTGCAGTTGCCCAACTTCCACTACCAATCATTCCAAACTGCATGTTGCTGGCATTAGGTTGGCAACAAACATACTAAGTAAGTCCATACAAAAAACAAATCCCGCCGTTGGCGGGATTTGCGCTGAATCATTTGATTTAATCTTTTTTATCCTCGTATAACTTATCCTTTTCTACCACTTTCACCTTATCGCCTTGCTTTAAAAGCTTACTTACTGTGTTATACGGGCCAGTCACTACCTGATCACCTACTTTAATTCCTTCCAGCACCTCAATATAGTTCAGGTCCTGAACAGCAGTCTTCACTTTCAGTTTTTTTACGGTATTGTCTTTCTGCAATACAAATACTACTTCTTCAATATCGTCTTCAGCAGCTTTGTTTTCAGCTGTATTGTTCGACTCAGCTGGCTTATCTGATTTCTTATCATCACCTGCTTTAGGCGCTTCATCTTTTTTGCTACGTGTAGTAACTGCATTCAAAGGCACAGACAACACATTCGCTTTTGTCTTTGTCTGAATATCTGCACTGGCACTCATACCCGGACGGAATGGGAATGATTTGCCTTTGCCCATTAAGTCTGTATAGCTTTCGCGCAGTAAGCGAATATGCACCTTGTAATTGGTTACTTCATTGGTTGTAGCAGCACCGCCAAGAGCAGCACTTGTTTGTGGGTTTGCGATCTTATACACCAAACCTTTGAACTTTCTATTGCTATACGCATCTACTTCTACTAAAGCCGTATCACCAATCTTTACTTTAGGGATATCATTCTCACCAACATCTACACGCACTTCGATACTACGCATATCTGCAATACGCATCATTTCTGTACCAACGTTAAAGCTGTTACCAGCCACGCGCTCACCTTTTTTCACGCTCAGCAATGATACGATACCGCTCATTGGCGCAACGATAACAGTACGACCAACATCCTTATCAGCTCTTGTCAACTGTGCTTGTGCACTTCTTACAGCAGCTTTACTACTATTGATACTTTCCTGTGCTGCAGCATAATTGGCCTTAGCAGAACGATAAGCCTGATCTGCCTGCTCGTATTCTAAGCGTGAAATCACTTTCTCATCAAAAAGCTTTTTCTGTCTGTTGTAGTTAGCTTCAGTTTGATCCAAAGTAGCTTTTAAAGCACCGAGCTGTGCACTCACATTGGCTACCTGCGCCTGCTGCTGAGACACAACAGCAGATGCCTGATCGCGCTGAGAAGCGAGGATGTCTGCAAAGATTCTGGCAACTACCTGACCCTTGGTTACGCTATCACCTTCATTCACGGTTAACTCAACGATTTCACCGCTAACATCAGGGCTCACTTTTACTTCTACTTCAGGGTATACCTTACCGCTGGCATTCACCGTTTCGATAATGGTTCTGTTGGCAGCTTTCTCTACAGAGACCTTGATGCCTTCTTCTTTGCCAATAACACCGGCAGATTTCAATGCAATCAATACGACCACAATGCCTACCAGCGCAATGATTAACCACAATAATTTCTTATTCTTCATGATCCAGTTTTTCTGTTTTGGTTTGTATTAGAGTTTCAATCCCTGGCCTTTGTAAAATTCCAGGAGTTTCATGCGGAATACATAATCGAACTGACTATTCAATAAATCAAGTTTCGCACGCAATAAGTTGTTCTGATTGGTAATCAAATCCAGTGTTGTTGCCAATCCTGATTCATAACGTTTTCTGGCAAAATCATAAGACTTCTGTGCCGTCTCTACGCTTTTCTTTCCAGCATTATAGCGTTGCAACGCAGCGATGGCGGTATTATACGCCTGATAGATATTCTGTTGTAAAGTAAGATCGGCCTGACGAATCGTTGTTTCTTGCAATTTCATGTCCAGCTTGCTACGCTCATAACTCAGTCGGGCGTTACCATTGTTGAAAATGGGTACTGATATACGCACACCAATGTTCTGACCAAAGTTTCTGTCGAGCTGTGTTCCCCAACCATCCCACATCTGCCAAAAAGAACGTTTACCAGAAATAAACTGCACATCCGGAGTTTGAACTACATAATTGGTTCCAGCCACATTCACAAACTGTGCTGTTGGCTTTACCCCAATGATATTGGCACCAGTAACAACCTGACTGGGATTAGCGAAGTTGGTTGATAAACCTGCACCCACACTAATGGTTGGATACATGGCTGCCTTAGCCACTTTCAAATTGCTTTCAGCAGCTTTGAAGCGAAGGTTATTGACTCTTTGCAAAGGCTGCGTTGTTAATGCCAGCTTATACAAACCGGCGGGCTCCAATTCAGCCAGAGGATCAATAGGTATTCTTTCTACAGGCGGAATATCTAAATCAAAAGGTGCTGCCATATCCAGATTCAACAATGCTTTTAACTGCAGAATTGCCTGCTGGTGATTGGCATCAGCATTCACTACTGTTACACTATCTCTTGCCAACTGAGCTTCAAGCTCTGCAGCATTCAATTCTGGCAAAGCACCTACCTGTACACGCAGTTTGGTAAAATCTAACTGAGATTTTGTTTGCTCAACCTGAACACGGGCAATCTCAAATTGCTGCTTGGTAGCCAAGACCTGCAGATAAAATGTGGCCACATTCAATGACACATCATTACCTGCACGCTCAATGTCTACTTTGGCAGCTTCAGCGCCAAACTTAGCAGAAGCATAGCTGTGCTTTAAGCTTCCCCAGCCAAAAACTTGTATCCCTGTAGACAGGTTATAAGAATTCTGAACAAACTGACTGGTGATGAACTGGTTTGTTGTTGGGTCAATTGAACGACCAAAAGACATACCAATATTGCTGTTAAAATTGGCGTTTGGATAGAAAGCCAGTTTTCTGGCCTCAGCCTGCAAAGCAGCGATACGCGCCTGCACATCAGCTTGTTGCACAGAGATGTTGTTCTTTACAGCGTAGTCTACACAGCGGCGGAGATCCCACTTATCACCAGTGGTTTGTGCCTGGGCACCTAGGGCCGCTGCCAGACCCAGCAATAACAAATGTTGCTTACTCATGTTACAAATTTATGACAATGACAATGGGGCGGCCCACAAATTAGACAGGCGGGCACTATACCCAATAAGCGGCATTTGGAGTTATGAAAGGTGATTCATGGCTGAAAAACCCCTTTCCAGGTCTTGAATCAGGTAATCCGCTTCTTCTAAACCTGCATAAAAGCGAATCATTCTATGTTCAGGGTTAGCAGAATTGAAAGCCTCGCGCTCCATCCCCGCCAACTTTGGAATGATTAATGACTCATGACCACCCCAGCTGACCGCCATAAGAATATGTCGCAGCGCTTCACAAAACCTTTCAATCTCCTGCCATGAATTTGCTTTTAGCACAAAAGTCATCAAGCCGCAAGCGCCCTTCATCTGGGCTTTGGCCAATGCGTATTGCGGGAAATCGGGACTAAATGGAAAGATCACCCGCTCAACCTGAGGGTGCTGCTGTAGATAGGTAAGCAGTTGATCTGTTGTTTTGGTGATGCGCTCTAAACGTGCCTGAAGCGTGCGCAACCCTCTGATCAACAACCAAGCATTAAAGGGCTGAATACCTGAACCAATATTCATGTACTCGCTGTTGAATACCCTTTCAATCATTGCCTTACTACCCGATAAAACACCTGCCACTACATCACTATGACCGCTGATATACTTTGTGGCCGATTGCAAAGACAAATCGATGCCCAGTGCACAAGGCTGCTGATACAAAGGCGTACAATAGCTATTATCGCAGATTGTAATAATCCCTTTTGATTTTGCTAACTCAGCAACTGCACGTAAATCCTGTAAATCATAAGTCCAGCTATTAGGCGACTCTAAGTATATCACCGATGTATTGGGCTGAATGGCTGCTTTAAAATTGCTGATATCTGTTCCATCAATATAGCTATGCGTTACACCGAATCTGGGCAGGATTACTTCAAACATGCGTTGCGCCCATGTGTAAGGATTTTTCACACTTAAAATATGATCGCCTGTTTTCACATTGGCTAGTACTGCTGCAAAAATTGCGGCGGCACCACTATTGAACACTAAACAATCTTCTGCTGCATCCAAAGCAGCGAGCTTTTTGCGTAAAATATCGACCGTAGGATTCAATCCCCTACTATATAACCAGGTAGAATATTCATCCTGAAATGCTTTACGCATCGAATCCACAGAAGGGAAAGCAAAATTGGAAGTTTGCACAATGGGTGGCGCAATGGCGCGAAAATAATCTTCCCGCTCCTCACCCAGCTCGTTCAAAATATAGGAGATATCCATATTAGTTTTTTTGACGGCTTCTCGTCAGGAAATACAACAACATAAAGGAAGCCAACACCAGGAAAGCCGTTAATGCAATACGCGGTGTTTGAATCACAATGCTGGTACCCACGAAAAGATACGCGGCAATAAAGATGATGGGTAACAAAGGATACAGCTTCATTTGATAGATACCCGTGCCATCCAAATGCTTGGTACGTTTACGCAAGAAAAAGATGGTTGCCGCAGAAGCTGCCATACCAAAACAATCCAAGAAGATGGAAAAGTTGAGGATCGCTTCAAACTCCTGCGAGAAGAAAAGGATCACAATACAAATAGCCGCAAATGCGGTAAGAGATACTACTAGCACATCCTGTTTACCTGATTTCTTTTGAAAAACTGCAGGCAGTGTACCGTCTTCGCTCATCGCGAACATTACACGAGGATTACTCATCAGCAATACGTTGACGTAAGCGAGTACGGATAAAAACAATAAGCCAGAAAAAACACTAGCCCCAGTTTCACCAAACATTTTCCCGGCAACGATAGAAGCAATTTCTTTTTCCTTACCCAAGCTTTCAAAGCCAATCACTTTATAATAAGCCATATTCACCAACAGGTACAGGCTAATGATGATAGCGATACCAAAGAAGATTCCACGAGGAATATTTTTAGCGGGCTTATCTACTTCATTACCAAAGTTGATTGTCTGCTGATAACCGCCATAAGTAAAGGATACTGCAATCAGACTCATCCCAAATGATTGTATCCAGGAAATATTACCCAGCTCCTTATTCACCATGTCATTAGCGCCAGTAAAATGAATGGAAGGCATAAACAATGCAGCAATCAACATCAGGATCATGCTAATCTTGATTACCATCAATACGGTTTGTGTTTTCGCACTCATGCGTAAGCCCATGAGATTAACTCCGTAAAACACCACGACTGCTCCCGTTGCAATCAACGCTTTGGTTGTATCTGTTGCCGCTTCGCCGAATACAACCTGACTGATATAACCTGATCCAATTAATGCTACACCACTCAGGGATGCTGCGTTGGAAATAAGGATTACACAATTGATGGCGAAAGCGATGGATGGATGATAGGCGTAGGAGAATACACGATAATAACCACCTGTTACAGGGAAACGGCTACCAATCTCCGCATAGGTCAGGGCACCGCATAAAGCAATCAATCCGCCTGCGATCCAAGCTGCAAAAAACACACTGGAATCAATCGCATATTGCGCAGATGTGGCTGCTGTACGAAATATACCCATACCAATGACCAGTCCTACGACGATCATGGTAAAATCGAATAATTGCAGTTTTTTATTGGCTTGCATAGATGAGTCTGAAAGCTAAATGTACTGATTCAAAACAAGCACTTATCAACGTGGCGTGAAGAACTTCGTAAAAAAAATGCCAACCCAACCCTACATTTGTTCCGGATTTGGTTCTGCCGATTCAATCGACAGATTAAAAGGGAAGACCGGTGTGAATCCGGCGCTATCCCCGTAGCTGTAAGTCCAGGCCAGCAATGGCCCTGACCCAAACCACACAATCCACTGTTCAAAAGAATGGGAAGGATGTTTGGGTGACGGACAAGCCAGAAGACCTGCCAGATCCGGCATTATCTTGAGCTTTCGGGAGAAAAGCGATGGATCTGATTCGTCTTACTGCAGAAGCCGTTTCACGTCTGTTACTATCTGATCTGAAAGCTTGTATTCAATCACCAAAAAAGATTGTTTATGAGCATCAAAAACATCTTCACCGCCCTTATGATGGGCACAACCGCTGTTTACGCACAAAAAGACAGCACCATTCATGAATTAAAAGCAGTTACCGTAACTGCTACACGCAGCGCCCAATCCATTCTTAATACACCGAGAAGTGTATCGCTGATCAGCAACAAAGACATTAAAGAGCAGGCTTATCAAAACTTAGCCGACCTGCTGCAAAAAGCAGAAGGCATTTTTGTACCGGGCACATTTCAAGTACCAGGCTCTCTACAAACACTGTTTATTCGCGGTGCAGACAACCGACAAAACCTCATCATGATTGATGGGATTAAATTGAGTGATGCATCAACACCGGATAATGGTTTAGATTTTGCTGAAGTATCGCTTAACAATGTAGATCGTGTGGAAGTGGTGCGTGGCGCGCAAGGAACACTCTATGGCAACTCTGCTGTTGGAGGTGTGGTGAACATCATTACGCGCAAACCAAATAAGCTCGGGCTACATGGCATGCTGAACAACACCATCGGCAGTTTTGGTAAAAACACTTCTTTCTGGAATACACAAGGCGGTATACAATTCGCAGCCAAGAATGGCTTTTATATTCAGGCGGAAGCCACCAATAGCGTAAACAAAGGTTTCAATGGCGTATTACCTCCTGCCACAGGCTTCTTCATCAACCGCCCAAAGAATTTCTTCAAAGCAGATTATGCAGTGAAAACAGGATTTGAAGGAAAAGATTGGGATGCCTATGTATCATGGAGAGGCGTAAGACAAATTGCCGATATCGCGAATGGCGCATTCAGGGATGATGAAAACCATACACTGCGTTTCAATAGAGACTTGTTTACTTATGGATTCAGTAAAAAGCTGAATGAGAAGTTCTTCGTTAAAGTATTTGGAGGTTATACCAAAACTGAACGTAGAGACTTCAATGATTCTTCACTAATCAGCCTCACGCCTATCGCTTACGATAGAACCATTTTTGATGGAACTTACAATGGCGAAAACCTGACAAACGAATTGCAACTGAATTATCAGCAAGGCAAATTGAAATTAGTAGGTGGTGCGGGTTTTGTGCAGGATAAAATGAATGTGCGCACTGATTATGTGAACTATGCATTCAATTTTTCTACCAAAACCAATTATGATACAGTTGGCGCCAAGATGAATACTGCCTTTGCATACATAAATAGCAATTGGCAGGTTGATTTAGGCAAGCAACAATTATTGGTTGAAGGGGGTATCAGAGCAGGCAATAACAATCGTTTTGGCTCATATATCAATTATCAACTCGGTGCATCACTTGTATTCACAGACAATGTGAGCCTTTACGGTAATATCGCATCCGGCTTTACAGCACCTAGCCTCTACCACTCATACGCACCTGAACGAAATTTCACCAGCGGTATCTCACGGGGCAATAAAGACCTGAAAGCAGAACAAAGCCTGAGTAAGGAAATTGGGATCAAAGCATTGGTAGATGATGTGATGCAGTTTCGTTTAGCGATTTATCATAACACAGTGGACAACTACATCGATTACGTCTACTTGTGGAATGGTAGCAAACCCATCAATAGTTTAGGCTTTGCTGATTATAGAGGCGATACTTACCTGAACACTGGCAAGCAAGTGAACAGTGGCTTTGAAACAGGATTAGATATTTTCTTCGGACCAAAATGGACATTCAGCACCAATTTCAGCAATAACGATGGCAAATTATATTTTGACCCATCATACCTAAATGCAGGTAAGACCGCAAACAACCATGTGCAGTTATACAGTAATGGTGCTTTTATTACAGGTAATTTGAATGATCAAACAGTTCGCAGGCCAGCACAAATCGTGAATGCTAGTCTTCGCTACAAACCCAATACAAAGTGGCTGGTGCAGGCAGACATGCGTAGCATTGGCAGCAGACAAGATGTGGCCTATGTAGGAAACCTCGGCCCATTTGGCGCATTGGGCAAGCAGTCAGTAGCAGGTTTTACATTGTTCAATCTTTCTGCCAACTGGAATATTCACCCCAATGCAAGTTTGCAGACTGCTGTTTTCAACCTCTTTAATCAGGAATACCTGGAACTCAATGGCTACCGCACCAGACCCAGAACTGTCAGTGCTACACTGCAACTCCGTTTCTAATCAAACTCCATGAACAAATCATCAACTCCGCATTCGCGGAGTTTTTTGTTTGTATTTTGCGGCCAAAACAAGCTCATGGGAATCAATATTGATGAATTGCTCACCGTAACTTTTACGCTGTTTGCGGTAATTGATATTGTAGGCTCCATTCCTCTGCTCATTTCCTTGAAAGAAAAAATGGGTAGCATCCGCAACTTGCAAGCCACTTTGATCTCAGGTGGATTGATGATTCTCTTTCTCTTTGTAGGGAAACCTTTCCTGAATATACTTGGTGTAGATATCCGCTCCTTTGCGGTTGGTGGCTCTATCGTTATCTTCTTACTCGGATTGGAAATGGTACTTGGTCATGAAATTTTCAAAAGCGATAATGATGCAAAAACTGGCACGGTGGTACCCATCGCATTCCCAATCATTGCAGGTAGCGGTACACTGACCACCATCATGTCTTTAAAAGCCAATTTTGAAGAAGCCTATATTTTATCTGGCATCATTATCAACCTCATCATTGTATACATCGTGCTGAAGTCTTTGAAATGGATTGAGAAATTTCTCGGTCAGGGCGGATTAACCGCTATCAGAAAATTCTTTGGCGTAATTCTACTGGCAATTGCCGTGAAGATATTTGGCAGTAATATTGCCGCCTTTGGAAAGTAAGGCTATTTTTGTTTTACTGGTCTCGTAGTACAATGGATAGTACGCAAGTCTCCGGAACTTGATATCCCAGTTCGATTCTGGGCGAGACTACTTTTTTCAAACGCATCATATCCCAGTCCCGACGCTTCGGTCGGGATGCTGACCATAGCGTCAGCATTCGATTCTGGGCGAGACTACTTTATTTTTTCATTCAAGACATCCCAGTCACATGACGCTTCGGTCGGTGTGTTCCATCCGACGCTTGCGGTCGGAATGCTGACCATGGCGTCAGCATTCGATTCTGGGCGAGACTACTTTACTTTTTTCTATTCATGATATCCCAGTCACACGACGCTTCGGTCGGGATTCTGGCCATAGCTCAGCATTCGATTCTGGGCGAGACTACTTTACTTTTTTCTATTCATGATATCCCAGTCACACGACGCTTCGGTCGGGATTCTGGCCATAGCTCAGCATTCGATTCTGGGCGAGACTATGTACTAGGTACCGTTTGAAAATCACATTCATTGGAGTTTATAGTCAAATTCTTTACTTAAATCATAACGGATTGATTTTGATTGAGTGGAGCGAATAGGGAGAGTTACACTAATTATTTACCTTTGACCAAATGAATGTAAAACATGAATTACAAATTATCATTTCAGGAATTAGCAATCATGCAACAGAGAATCTTATCTGCGCAGCAGCCCACTACCTTAGAAAAAGCAAGGAAGCAAGTGGAAGCTCTCAAAAACCAAAGTTCACAAAAGAAGAAGAAACAGAGAAGCTGATTGAATGGATCACTGATAATCAACTTTGGTTTACCAGCCACGCTGAATCCAGATTTATAGCAAGCGGTGCAGAGCAAAGAGTTTACTTAGATCAAGATGAACGCTATGTGTATAAGCTAAACGATAGTGTTTTCTACCAATTTTGGTCCGAATACTTTCACAGTCTTTTGATGTACCTTACTAATTAACCAAATAAGAACTGCTATTTCTTTGAAAAATGGTTATATCATAATGTTTCTTAAAGTGAATGATGAAAAAAATTGAATTTTTTTTCATACGAGTATTATATATCCCGTTATTTAACGGACTAACTACCCGTTAAACAACGGTAAATTAAGTGAATGAATTCACATTATATTATAAATGTATTTATAAACAACTGTTTTTATTAATAATACAAATTATAATTTATTTAACAGCAAAA
Source organism: Chitinophagales bacterium (assembly GCA_017303835.1). Lineage (NCBI taxonomy): Bacteria > Pseudomonadati > Bacteroidota > Chitinophagia > Chitinophagales > Chitinophagales bacterium. The sequence continues at coordinate 39,283 of JAFLBI010000002.1, read as the reverse complement.
ACTGAGGAAAAACACAGTTTTTACTGTTACCCCTTCTAGATATTTTCAAATAAAAAAATATGAAATATCTAAAAAGTAAACCCAATCTTTTCCTAACAAGCAATTTTATAATCGCTCTGTTATTTCTTCTTGCATCCTGTGCAAAAAAAATTGAATCAGCCGACACAGTTAATAATCTTACAAACGACATAAATAGTTGGCTACAGAAGCAACGCATTAAAAGTATTTCTGGAAGCAGTAAATCAGATGAGAGTTTAGTTCAAACGACTGAGTCTTCAACTGTAACCACTAATTTATCAGGCTCAAATAAAAACAGGAATATAGATCATCTCCAAAAAGCAATATTTAGAACTAAAGGCAATCTTTTAACCTCTAACAAGAACTATAATATTTATTTTCTTCAAATTCATGATAGCTTAAAAGTTCAGCTAGGTATAACCAATAACTCTGTTTCGAATCTCATTATTATATTCGATAAAAATGATAAACTTCTTTCAGGTTATATATCAGTTTTTTATCCAGAAAAAGAAGAAAGCTTAAATAATATAAGTAGTCTTAGTGTTCAAAAAAATTTGCTGGATATTTTTAATAATAAGAAACCAAGTTTAAATGGAGAATATAAAACATTTGGCCTAGGTTTAAATTTGATTTCAGAGATTAAAGTTAAGGATGGTAAAGTTATTTCCGCGGGATATGTGTCCAATAAGAGCAAAAAAAATACCAATAAAAATTATGAGACAACCACCATTAATTGCACGGATTGGTATCTGATAACCACTTACTATTATAGCGATGGCACATCATTTGAAACAGAAACTTATCTTGGAAGAACATGTACTAATTCCCAGAATCAAGAAGTAGAGAACCCGCAAGACGATCAAGGTGGTGGCGGTGGTGGAGTCGCTTATAACTATTCGATTGATATAAATGATGAATCCGAAGAAGAAGACTTAGGCCCAACTGAACCTGGGTGGACTGATGCTATGCGTGGGATATACTTCCGATTAAAATACAAACATCAAGCAAAAATTACTTATTCAACGACTTTCCTAGGCTATACATATATAGATGGTCTCACGATTTATGACACTACTGTTGAACCTGTTTGGTCAACCTTTACAACTAGTGATCCGAATATAACAGGTACAAGAAAAATAACACTTTTAAATCACTATAACTATCCCATTTATCTTGCTCCACCACTTGTACTGATAAATTGGAGTTGTTCTACCCATGGACTATATCAGAGAAGTGACGGCACAAATTCAACTCAACAGTGGAATCACAGCAGGAGTAGAATGTACTGATATTATTTATATTGAACTAAAATGTTAAAATGAATCAAGAGCCAACTTATTATTCAATTGAGCCCGACCTTCTGAATTTTAAAATAAATACAAATATTCATTTGATCAATATGTTTAGTGATATTGGCGGATTCATTTTAACTCATAATCCAAAAGATATCACTGATATCAAGGAGTGCATACAGTACTTATCACAAAAGCTTGTACCACTTTATGGAGATTTTTTTTCTCCAGTAGAATTGGAAAAGATGGTTGAGATCAAAATGGTGTTCAAATATGTTACGGAGCTTTCAAGATACTCATCGCTATTTTCTTGGGGGTATCTTAAAAAGATTTCAAGCTACTTAAATATGAAAAGCGATGAGCATTACCGAAAAGAACTGATAGGTGAATTGTTATCAGATATTTGTCTACAAAACAAAGCCCTACTTTTGGGGCAGAAAATCGAAAATCATATAGAACAAGGGTCCCTATATGACTATTTAAATGATTTATTAAAAAATAAAATAGTTTTAAGAGAGATTCTAATTGACAAAGAAAAATTATTTTTTAGGTCTGATAGTATAAGGAAGTTGTTATCCCAAGCACCATTTTTTTTTCAACCATCATCTACTGAAAAAAGTCAAGTACATACTGAAGTGTTAGTCAAGATAAATAATAGGATCCAAAGCTTTATTGCATTTCAAAACTATTATCTCAATCATCAGTTTAATGTCCTTCTTTTTAAAAAAATAAAAAAAGAGAATATTTTTAAAAAAATGAGTAGTGATTTAGAAATGAAATTACTAAAGTCTTTTAATAGTGAATACATTGCCTATTTCATTTCTCTAAAAAAAATAAGCCTTATTAATTGTCATGTTACTTATGCTATTGAAAAGAAATTATCACTTAGAGAATTAAAAAAAATAACAGGAAATAATATAATGTTAAGTAAAAGGACCAAAAAAAATACGACAAAAAATCTAAGGCACAGGAACAATAATTCACAACAATACAATAATAACACATTCATAGTAGAGAAGTCATTTAGTCTTGAATCTGAGAGTAGAAATTATCATTTCTTTTCTGGTAATATTTACGATAATAAAGATTTCATACATCTCATACTAACTAATTAGGCTGAAGACTAGTTTAATATGAAATACTGTTGACTTACTTGTCACCTTTAATTATTTTATGAATGGAAATTGTTTTTAAACATAAGAAATGGTTTTATTTAGCTTACAGCCATATCACCACTATTTAACAATAACATAAAATGCGATTGAGATTTACCCTAAATAAACTGCATAAAAAAGTTTTGGCGACCTTTTTTATGCAAGCATTTCTTTGATGGCAGCTGGCATAAAAATTCGCGTAGGCACGCTGCTCATAATCTGTAAATCATCTATTAAACTTGATCGATTTTCCAAGAACCGCAACACTCGCTGCATGGGATTCTTCTGAAAAATAGCGGAGAACACCGCATCACCTGCCATTTGCTTGCGCGTTAACACATGCAATAAAGTACTGTCGTACAAAAGAAACTTCTTATCCTGCAAAGACAATCGTTGATCAGGCGCTTTACCTTTCACCAATTGTGCTGTAATAGCGGCTGTTCTTCGTTGTATGAACTGAAAAGCAAAACCCGAACTTGGCTTGGCTTGTCCACCAGCAACACCTAGATTAATTACCCGTTGCAACCCACTTGAAAAATCTGCATTGGTCATAGGAATGATCCCAAACTCAATATGCTCAATAGTGTATAAATGAATACCTAGTTGGTCGCTGATATAGTTTTTTAAGGCCGTATCGTATGCTGCATCGTCAAGCAACTGTTCTGTAAACAAAGTATACTCAACCAGCGCAGTTGTTGTAGAAGTAGGCAATACATACATAAATGTTGTACCATGCCCCTGCGACACTGTGAAGTCCATAAAAGTAGCGCGGGTTGGATCGAAAACGGGCTCAGCAGTATGAATGACCCAGCCTTTAAAGTGTTGCAACAAATGATGCTTCTTTTGTGCTGTTGCCAGTTGCGCACTTGAAGAACGTAAAACCGAATTGAACACATATTTCGCTTCAATTCTTTCTCCATCCACAATTACAAAAGCCCCAGTAACAGTATCCCCAACATCGGTAATCTTTCCTGTGCGAAGCTCAATATTCGATTTTGATCGCAGTTCATTCAAGCAATAGGCATAATAATCTTCGCCACGAATCATCTTATAGGCATAAGGAGCAATAGAAGCACTCAGATCAATTGTCTTAGAAGCAACTCGGAGTGTAGACCATTGGTGATGTACGATTGACTCAAAAAAACCTTGTCCGGCCTCCCAGAAACACCAGGTTCTATCGTTGCCACGCTGAAAGGAATGATCAATAAGTAATATAGAAGCTTTATTGAGAACAGGATCTTGTACCAATCGCATAGCGAGACTCAATCCTGCGCAACCTGCTCCTGCGATGATATAATCGTATTGCTTTGACAAAGAATTATTGTGCAGCTTGTTTCATCGCTTCATCGCGACGTACTTTATCCCAGTACTTTTTAGCAACAATGAGCATACCGAAACTTTCGCCATCCTCCTTATCAATATGCTTGTGGTGCATTTTATGCGCCCAGCGAATAGCACGTACATAGCGGTTATTGCTGCGCGTGAACCACTTGAAACGTTGGTGAATAATCACATCATGTACCAGAAAATATGCAAAGCCATACATGGCTATACCAAAACCAATTGCAGCCACCCAATACACACCATTTTGTAAACCAAGCATAATGCAGAGCCAGCTTGGGATAGCGAAAATCAGAAAGAAAGCATCGTTCTTTTCAAAAAACTGCCCACGTGGCTGGTGATGGTCTTCATGCAAATACCAAAGAAAGCCATGCATCACGTATTTATGTGTTAACCAGGTGATGCCTTCCATTACCGCAAACGTCAACAATGTCACAAAAACATACCAGAGTATCATAGATAAGTTCTTAAAGTCAGGAAAAACAATGCCTGTATAATTAACAAATGTAGTGCGAATTGGTTGTTACGCTCAGGTTTCAGGTAGCGGAAAGCCACTAATAATAAAAGACTAATCACAAACCAGCAGACATAATTATAGAAAGGAATCTGGGCGTCTTTCCAATTCCAGAAACCCAGTTTCATGGCTACGGGTTCCATAATCCAATCGAAGAAAGTGGCTAATAAAGCGCCATCCAATAAAAGTGAGACAGTTTGCCAGATGCTGCTCTCACTCCATGCATCTGGTCCAACCCGATTTCTTACCCAATCATGCATTAGCTGCATAATGGTACCAGCTGAGAAGACTACCACAAACCAATTCACACCAATTAATAAAGGCACTCCGTTCCATTTAACACCCATCACATCACCATATGCATAATTGCCAAACAATAAGCCAGTATTCACGCCAATCATCTCAGTAATCATACCTGTTGCAAACGCCAAGATTGCGAAAAACCAAAAACGCCAATCCTTATCTTCCTGTACCCAGATTAGCAAAGCCAACATGAGCAATAAGTTCAATGATGTATTCTGTACAAACCAATCTTTATAGGGTGTGAACAGTATACCGATACAGCCGGAAACATGAAAGAGAATGGCTAGAAATAAAGCAAGCTGATATTTCAGTTTCTGCGGAATCAATGTTGTTTCTTTTGACAGTCTTTTGCAGTAATATCCGTTGCAATGGCCGCACTTTGTAAGCAAAGTGGGATACCACCTCCCGGATGCACGGTGCCTCCTGCGAAATAAAGTCCCTTCACTTGCTTACTGAAATTCGGATGACGCATAAAAGCGGCCATACGACTATTGGAACTGGTTCCATATAAGGAACCCATATAAGAACCTGTTTTGGATTCAATGGTTACGGGATCGAGCGTCTCTTCTACCTCAATACATGATGCAATATCTGTTTGCAATAGGCGCGACAGTTTATCGATGACTGCTTGTCTGCATTTAGCTTTCAAAGCCGTCCAGTCTTGTCCCTTATTAGCAGGCACATTCACCATCACAAACCAATTTTCCTTTCCTTTTGGCGCTTGTACACCAGGTTCACATTTGCTGGTAATATTGACATAGACAGTTGGATCATCATGTAGAGACCCATGCTGGAAAATATGCGCAAACTCTTTTGCATAATCTTTAGAGAAAAAGATATTGTGCAAATGCAGTTGCGGAAATTCACGGTTCATTCCCCAGTAAAAAATCAAGGCACTACTGCTGCGCTCTTGTTTGAGTACCCGCTTTGCTGTTGTAGGTTCTTTTAGCAAATATTGATAGGTAAAATAAGCGTCTACATTACTCAATACTGCATCTGCAAAATGATTCTCACCTTTAGCAACAACACCTATTACACGATTGTCTTTTCTGATTATTCTGTCTACACCTGTACCAAAATGAAATTGTACTCCTTTTTTCAAGGCTAACTGATACAACGCATTGGTAATCGCTATCATGCCACCCTCCGGATAGAAAGTACCATCATTATGCTCCAAATGCGGAATCAAGGTCAACATCCCCGGCGCTTTATAAGGATTACTACCATTATACGTAGCATAGCGATTGAATAACTGCACCAAATGTGGTGAGCGAAAACTTTGTTGATTCACCTGGTGCATGGACCGAAACAGGTGTTTAGGTTTTACAGCCGATAATGCACTACGCCAGTTGATTTTGCGCAGGGTTGCACGTTTGTGTAAAGAGTATCGTAAGAAAATTTCTCCAACACGTTCATACAAATTACTGGAGCTGTTCAGGTATTGCGACACATGTTGTGCTGGCTCGCCCAAACGTTGCTCTACTTCTGCCGCAAAAGCGTGCGCATCTGTATATGCATTTAATTCAACACCATCTTCATAAAAATACTTACAAGCAATAGGCAGTTTCTGATAGCGCAGGTATTGCTCGATGGGTTCGCCTGCTTCTGCAAACAACTCATGCAATAAAGCAGGATTGGTGAACAAGCTGGGACCAGCATCAAACTGATAGCCGTTTATTGTAAATGCACTAAGCTTACCACCAGGATAATTATTTCTTTCAAATACATCCACTACAAAACCCTTGCTTGCTAATCGGATAGCCGATGCAAGTCCGGCAACACCGGCACCAATCACTATGGCTTTTTGTGCAGACATCAGGTAAGCTGTTGTGTAAGATAGGCACTAAAATTTGACTGATACCAATGCGCTACTTTAGGAAATGCAATATGAAACCAGGCAGTATATTGCTCAGGCGTATTACTTAAAGCTGTGCTGATTTCATCCATACTTAGGTAAACAGTATCTGCCACTTCCTCGGGATTCAGCTGCATGGTGGAATGGTATAATCCTACAAACACATGGTCAAATTCATGCTCGGTTAAACCATTGTCAAATTCAGCTTTATAAGTAAAATCAAAAATCTTTTGAATAGCGGTTTCAAAGCCTAGCTCCTCACGCAATCTTCTACTGGCAGCAGCATGTGTGGTTTCTTCTGGTCTTGGGTGACTGCAACAGGCATTGGTCCATAAGCCGCCACTATGGTATTTGGTAAATGCTCTTTGTTGTAAGAGCATTTTTCCTTCATGATCAAAAATGAAAACGCTGAATGCACGATGCAGCCTGGCCTCCTCATGTGCCTGCATCTTTTCCATCACCCCACAGGGGCTGTCTTGCTCATCCACCAGTATCACCTGTTCCATGGCGTGAAACTATAAAATATTCAGCTGGCTCCTGATACCGGCTTTGGCCAAAATCACTGCTTTTCCGTAATCGGGAATGCGGATACGCTCTTCCATAATACGCTGCGGCTGCAGCTTCTTGATTTTTTTGAAGAGCGAGAGATAATATTTATACGCAACATACACACCAAAGCGGGCTTTGATGGGCAATTGCAAAATACCTTCATATGCATGATCAAAATCGCGCTGGATATCTGCTTCAATCTGCAGCTTATCCTGCTCAGTAAAGTTTCTGAAATCGCAGCCCGGGAAATACACACGATCCAAGCCCTGATAATCAGCTTTCAGATCGCGCAGGAAATTGACTTTCTGAAACGCAGCCCCTAGACTACGCGCAAAAGGTTTGAGGTATTCGTAAGATTTGGTATCACCATCGCAGAAAATGTACAAGCACATCAGGCCTACTACTTCTGCGCTGCCGTAGATATATTCTTCATATCCGGCACGATCGTATTTTTTCTTACCCAGATCCAGCTCCATACTATAGAGAAAAGCATCAATCAGGGAACGGTCAATATTGTATCTGTTAACAGTAAGCTGAAAGCTATGTAAAATCGGATTCAGACTAATGCCTCTGTCAATGGCTTCGTAAGTGGCATCTTTAAATTCTTTCAGCAATAGTTCTTTATCGTGGTCATGGAATGTATCCACGATTTCATCCGCAAAGCGTACAAAACCATAGATATTGAATACCGGCTGTCGCAGATCTCTATGCAATAGCTTGATAGCAGAGGAAAAACTGGTGCTGTATTGCTCCGTTGTATTCCTGCTGCATGCTTCGCTAACCGCATGAAAAAGGTGCATATTGGTCATAGCCACTATTTATCTATCTTTTATTGCCTGCCGAAGTGTTTGATAACTTGTCCGGCCACCACTTCTCCACTAATCAAACTGGGTGGTACGCCCGGGCCAGGTACGGTTAATTGTCCTGTGTAGAACAAATTAGCCAATTTTTTGCTGCGACAGGCAGGTTTTAAAACAGCTGTTTGCAGTAAAGTGTTCGCTAAACCATAGGCATTTCCTTTAAAGGAATGGTACTCATCCACAAAATCCTGCCTTGCAAAGGATTTATAGTAGATCACATCGCCACTAACTGATTGTCCGATATGGGCTTCCATCCTTTTTAGTATTTGCACAAAATAACGATCCCTCAGTTCATTGGTATCACCCTCCAGCCCTGCTGCCACAGGCACGAGGAAGAATAGGTTTTCATAACCATCAGGTGCTACAGTTGTATCAGTAACAGAAGGTGCACTCACATAAAATAATGGATCTACAGGCCATGATTTTGACACATAGATTTCCTTGCCATGTATATCGAAAGAAGTATCGAAGAACAGGGAGTGGTGCAGCATATTATGCAGCCGTTTTTTTACGCCCACATAATAAATCAATGAGCTAGGTGCCATCACGCGACTTTCCCAATAGCTGTTGGAATATGAGCGATAGGCTTCCGGCAACAATTTAGTTTCTGTATGGTGATAATCCGCACCACTGATCAGCACATCTGCTTCAAACAAACCATCAGCAGTTTGAACTGCAGTGGCTTTTCCTGATTTTACCTGAATGGATTGTACTTCTTGGTTAAAATGAAATTTCACACCAAGCTCCAACGCATTTTGATACATACCATTCACGATTTGGTACATACCGCCACGAGGATACCAAGTACCTCCTTTAATGTCTGCATAGTTCATCAGGCTATACAGTGCCGGTGTTTTTTCGGGCAAAGCCCCGAGAAACAAAACAGGAAATTCCAGTAACTGACGCAGCTTAGGATGCTGGAACAGCTTGCCCACATGGGTTTTGATAGAATTAAACACATCCAAACGAAAAACACCACTAATGAGGTCTGCATCCAAAAATTCTGTGAGCGATTGACCAGGCTTGAAAACCAGTTTATTGATACCTACTTCATATTTATACGCCGCTTCCTGGATGAAACGATCCAGCTGATGCGCTGCGCCTGGTTCGATTGATTCGAACAAGGCTTTCTGTGCTTCGTAGTCTGCAGGAATATCCATAGGACCATCCTGCCAGTAAACTCTATAAGATGGATCTAATCTGTCTAAAGTATAGTAATCACTTACTTGGTGGCCGAACTGAGCAAAATATCTTTCAAATACATCGGGCATCCAGTACCAGCTGGGGCCCATATCGAATGTAAAACCTTCTGCATGGAGTTGACGTGCGCGCCCACCCGGACCAGCATGCTTTTCCAGCACAGTAACATCCCATCCATACTTGGCCATAAATGAAGCAGCGGACAAGCCGGCAAAGCCGCTGCCAATAACGATCAGCTTTTTTTTCACAGGAGTAAGATAAGTGAAACAGGGTTAATAACGCTGTATCTGCTCTTTCAGCAGCTTGCGTGCAAAGTGAATTCTGCTTTTAATAGTACCCAAGGGCTCGCACAACATTTCTGCGATCTCATGGTACTTGTATCCTTCAAAATATAATAAAAATGGATTTCTGAAAATCTCAGGCAAGTCCTGAATGGCTGCCTGAATTTCCTTGATATTGATGCGGGCAACAGCTTCGTTTGAAACCGCACCTGCATTGGTGTTGATCAGAAAATCGTTGGGTGTATTATCAAAAATTGTCTGCTGCTTTGATTTGCGGCGATAATTATTGATAAAGATGTTACGCATGATGGTATACAACCAGGCTTTGATATTGGTACCTACATGGTACTTTTCCTGGTTGGCCAGTGCACGGAACAGGGTCTCCTGCATCAGGTCCTTTGCAGCTTCCTGATCACGTGTCAGGGTAATAGCAAAGGGCTTAAGAAACTCCGTATTGTTCATCAGCATTTGGTTGAATTCGTGCGTAGACATACAGTTATGTTTAATTGTTTACGAAATGAAGTTAAACATTCAAATGTATCTACAGGCATTTTTTGTTTAATTTTTTCATAAAAAAAATAAAACAAAGAGGATCAGCCAGTTACGACTGATCCTCAAAAAGATATATGCTATGAAATGCTTAAAGCGTGGTAATGTACTCCATTACATCGGCCAATGATTTCTTGAAACTGACATTGGCAGGAACCTTCTTTTTATACTGCTGGGTCAACAAACCAGACACGATCAATGGCGTGCTTGAAACCCTTGTACTGATATGTGAAAGGAAGCGCTCAAAGTTGAAATTATGCGCCACAGATGTGAGGTGTGTGTATAGAAACTCAGGCTTCTTCAGCTGAGCTACATACTCTACATCTTTTACTGGCACATTAGCACCAAGGTATAAAACCTTTACGCCTCTACTCTTTAATAAGTAATACATGAAGAGTATACCCAGTTCATGGTGTTCACCTTCTGGTAAAAAGAGCAGAATGGTTTTGTTAATCTGGATATGACTCACGGTACTTTCGATACCTACAATCAATTTCTGACGTATAATATTGGTTACCAGGTGCTCCTGAGCAGGATTTACGTGGTTAGTAATCCAAAGAATCCCAATACGTTCAAGGAATGGGAAGATGATTTGTGTAATGGTGCGTTCGATGCCCTTGGCCATGATATATGTGTCCAAAGAGGACTCGAACTCTTCTAAACGCAGGTCCACCATGTAGTGGATCAAGTCGTTTACAATACGTTCCTGTTGTGCCTGCGCCTGAGACAAGGAGAGAATCTTCTCTTTCATCTCTTCTTCAGACATCTTATCAATATGGGAAATCTTATAACCGTATTTGTTCAGCAGAGCAATATTCAATACCGTCTTCAACTCATCATTGGAATAGTAACGAATATTGGTTTCTGTTCGCTGAGGATTCAGGAACGTGTAACGCTGCTCCCAAATACGGATCGTATGGGCTTTGATGCCTGAGAGGTTTTCTAAATCCTTAATGGTGAACGCGTTCATATCAATAAAACAGAGTAGAAAGAATTTTGTTTAACTATTTTATTCTAATCTTGAATATTCCAGCCTATCAGATTAAAAAAATATACTATTTATAAATTTAAGTTAAACAAATTCATGAATCTGACAAATTAAAAATCCGACCCACACAGCTTTGTTAAACTGTTTAAGTCGGATTCAGTAAATATTTTCTACAAATGCCGTTTTCCTACTTCTTCACCTTTCTTAGATACTCCCCGTAGCCACTCTTGGCATAACGATCGGCCAGTAACAGTAGCTGTGCATGATCGATAAAGCCCATACGGTAGGCAATCTCCTCAATGCAACCTATTTTCTGGCTCTGGCGCTTCTCAATTACGCGAACAAACTCACAAGCATCGCTCAAAGAGTCGAAAGTTCCGGTATCCAACCAAGCAGTACCCCTGTTCATCACTCCAACCTGAAGCTTGCCCCTTCTGAGGTATTCATTGTTCACGTCGGTAATCTCGTACTCACCCCTTGGTGAGGGTTTGATATTGGCAGCAATATCCACTACCTCATTATCATAGAAGTAAAGTCCGGGTACGGCATAATTCGACTTAGGCGCTTTGGGCTTCTCCTCAATACTGATTGCTTTAAACTGCTCGTCAAACTCCACTACACCATAACGCTCAGGATCGTGCACTTCATAAGCAAACACTGCTGCACCTTCCACATCGTTAAAGGATTGAACCAATTTGCTGAAGCCCGCACCATAGAAAATATTGTCACCCAAAATCAGGGCCACTTTATCCTTTCCGATGAAAGGTGCACCAATCACAAAAGCTTGTGCAAGTCCATTAGGCACTTCCTGCACCGCATATTCAAAGCGACAGCCAACATCACTACCATCACCTAGCAGACGCTGGAATTGCGACTGATCTTCCGGTGTTGTGATGATGAGGATTTCTTTGATACCCGCCAACATCAGGATCGACAGCGGATAATAAATCATCGGCTTGTCGTAGATAGGCATCAACTGCTTACTGATAGCCTTTGTGATGGGATACAAACGTGTGCCGGAACCTCCGGCGAGTATAATGCCTTTCATGATTTAGAAATTCAAGGTTTTGATGGCTTCTGCAAAAGAAAGCTGCGTCTTATCTTTTTCAGAAAGGAGTACTGACTCAGCAGGAATCTGCCAATCGATATTGAAAGCAGGATCATTGTACATGATACCGCCCTCTGCATCTTTATTGTAATAGTTATCGCACTTATAGAAGAATACGGCTGTTTCACTCAGCACAGAAAACCCATGCGCAAACCCACGTGGCACAAACAACTGCAGATGATTCTCTTCACTTAATTCAACAGCTAAGTACTGACCAAAGCTGGGGGATTCTTTACGTAAGTCGACCACCACATCCAATACTTTACCATGTAGTACACGCACCAACTTAGCCTGCACATGTTCACCTACCTGATAATGCAGGCCACGCAGTACGCCATAGCCTGATTTAGATTGGTTATCCTGCACAAACTGCACATCGATGCCAGTAAGCTCAGCAAAACGTTGCTGATTAAAGCTCTCAAAGAAATAACCTCGCGCATCACCAAAGACTGTGTCTTTGATTAAATAGCAATCTTTCAATTTCGTCTGTTCTACCTGCATCTTATCTGTTTGCGTACATGTTCTCGTAATACTGCTGGTAAGCACCACTTGTTACATGGTTTAACCATTCTGTGTTGCTTAAATACCAGTCAATGGTTTCTGCTAAGCCCTGCTCAAAAGTAACAGTTGGTTTCCAACCCAGTTCTTTATTGATTTTACTGGCATCAATCGCATAACGTCTGTCGTGACCAGGTCTGTCTTTTACATAAGTAATCAACTGTTCGCTGGTGCCTGGTGTTCTACCCAGTTTCTCATCCATCAGTTTGCACAAGATTTTCACCAGATCAATATTCTTCCACTCGTTAAAGCCACCAATATTATAGGTATCGCCTGATTTACCCTTGTGGAAAATCAAATCAATTGCCAATGCGTGGTCTTTTACATACAACCAATCGCGTGTGTACAAGCCATCACCATATACAGGCAATGGTTTGTTGTTGATGATATTATGAATGAAGAGCGGAATCAATTTCTCAGGGAAATGATAAGGACCATAATTATTGGAGCAGTTCGATACCACCACCTGCATGTGGTAGGTTTCGCCATAAGCACGCACAAAGTGATCGGATGCTGCTTTACTAGCTGAATAAGGAGATCTTGGATCGTAAGCCGTTTGTTCGGTAAACAAACCAGTCTCACCCAATGTACCATATACTTCATCTGTAGAAATATGGTAGAAACGATGTTGATCCAAATCAGCTTTCCAGCAATTCTTGGCGGTATTCAACAAGTTCACCGTGCCAATCACATTGGTGTATACGAAATCTAATGGTGAGACGATAGAACGATCCACATGACTTTCTGCAGCCAAATGCACCACATCGGTGATATGGTGTTTCGTGAACACAGTTTCCAATGCAGTTGCATCTAACAAGTTCACACGCTCAAAACGATAATTAGGTTTGTCTTGAATATCTTTCAGATTCTCCAGATTTCCCGCATAAGTCAAGGCATCCAGATTCACAATCGTGTAATCAGGATACTTATTCACGAATAAACGCACTACATGAGAGCCAATAAATCCTGCGCCTCCTGTAATCAGTATTTTCTTTGACATAGTATTTAGTTCCAGTTTGTGTCTTTGATTGATTCGTATACCATTTTAATGCCTGTTGGCAGGTCAATACTGGCTTTCCAGCCGAAGCTGTTGATCTTGCTTACATCCATCAGTTTTCTTGGTGTACCATCTGGCTTGTTGGTGTTCCAACGGATATTGCCTGCATACCCTACGATACCTTGTATCAACTCAGCCAATTCCTTGATCGTTACATCTTCGCCCGTACCAATATTCACCAATCCCTGCTCACTGTAATGTTCCATTAAGTGTAAACAAGCTGTGGCTAGATCATCTACATGCAGGAACTCTCTTCTCGGACTGCCTGTGCCCCATAATTCTACTTCGGGTAAATTGTTACGCTTTGCTGTGATGAACTTGCGCAGCATGGCTGGTAATACATGACTTTTCTCTAAATCATAATTATCATTCGGGCCATACAAATTCGTTGGCATCGCCGAGATAAAATTGCAACCATATTGTGCACGATAGCTATCGCACAACTCAATACCTGCAATCTTAGCCACTGCATAAGGCTGATTGGTGTATTCCAGATAACCACTGAGCAGGTATTCCTCCTTCAGTGGCTGAGGCGCCAGTTTAGGATAGATACAAGATGAACCCAGGAACAATAATTTCTTAACGCCATTTACATAGCTGTGGTGGATGATATTGCTCTCCATCATCAGGTTATCATAGATAAACTCTGCGCGGTAGGTATTATTCGCTACGATACCACCCACTTTGGCTGCAGCCAGAAAAACATAGTCCGGCTTTTCTTGTGCAAAGAAGTCCGCCACTGCCTGCTGGTTACGCAGATCCAAGTCCTTAGAGGTTCTGGTAACAATATTGCTATAGCCTTCCTGCTCCAGTTTGCGCACGAGTGCGCTTCCCACCATTCCTCGGTGTCCGGCGATGTATATCTTAGATGCTTTTTCCATTGATTCCTTTGCTATGGTCTATCGACCATCAGCCATTAGCTCTATTCAAATTCATTCTTAATCTGGTACCCGCTCTCTTTCAGTAACTGCTCTTTCTTGAACAATTCTGTATCACTTGCTACCATTTCCTTCACCATTGAAGCCAGCGTGTATTTAGGCTTCCAGCCTAGCTTGGTTTGTGCTTTGGTGGGGTCGCCGATTAAGAGGTCAACTTCTGTAGGGCGGTAATACCTTGGATCTACTTTCACCACTTCCTGACCGATCTTGATCTTATCGTTACCGCCATTATTGACAACAACACCCACTTCTGCTTCGCCAGTGCCTTTAAACTCCAATTCCACACCCACTTCTGCAAAAGCCATGCGTACAAAGTCGCGGATATAGGTCGTCGTACCTGTTGCTACCACAAAGTCTTCTGCTGTATCCTGCTGCAGCATGAGCCACATCGCTTCTACATAATCCTTGGCATGGCCCCAGTCGCGCTGTGCATCCAGGTTGCCTAAGAAAATGGTTTGCTGTAAGCCCAAAGCAATCTTAGCTACACCACGGGTAATCTTTCTGGTCACAAAAGTTTCCCCGCGGGTCGGTGATTCGTGGTTGAATAAAATACCATTGCAGGCATACATATTATATGCTTCTCGGTAGTTTACGGTAATCCAATAAGCATAAAGTTTGGCTACTGCGTACGGACTTCTTGGATAAAAAGGCGTAGTCTCACTCTGTGGAACGGCTTGTACCAAACCATATAACTCAGATGTAGATGCCTGATAGAATTTGGTTTTTTGGGTGAGACCGAGTAAACGAATCGCTTCCAATATTCTCAATGCACCAATACCATCGGCATTGGCCGTGTATTCCGGTGTTTCAAAACTTACGTGCACATGGCTCATGGCTGCCAGGTTATAAATCTCATCCGGCTGTACTTCCTGAATGATGCGGATCAGGTTGGTACTATCCGTTAAATCGCCATAATGTAAATGCAAGTGTCTGTCTTCAATATGCGGATCTTCATAAAAATGATCGATACGCTGGGTGTTGAACAAAGAACTTCTACGCTTGATGCCATGCACCTGATAGCCCTTCTTCAGTAACAGTTCGGCCAAGTATGCCCCGTCCTGACCCGTAATACCCGTGATTAATGCTTTCTTCATAATTATTTAAATGTGCTTAATTCAGATTCTATCATTTTGTCAATCACATTTTCAACAAATGTAGCTGCTCTCCAGCCTAAAACTTTTTCGGCCTTGGACGGATCCGCCTTTCCATATAACAAATCAGTAGGTCTGAATAAAGAAGTATCTACATCCACATATTCTTTGTAATTCATATTTAGGGCACGAAAAGTATAATCGACGAAATACTGTAGAGATACAGAGCGACCAGTTGCAATCACAAAGTCATCAGGCTGATCTTGCTGCATCATTAACCACATTGCTTGAACATATTCAGGTGCCCAACCCCAATCTCGTTCTATATTCAGATTACCCAACTTAAGACGCAAATTTTCTCCCTTACTGATTCTACAAGCTGATCTAATAATTTTTCTGGTCACGAAACGTTCGGGTCTTAATGGTGACTCATGGTTAAATAATATACCAGTACTGGCAAAAATATTATACGCTTCTCTGTAATTGGATACTTTCCAGAATGCTGCAGCTTTCGCCACGGCATAAGGACTTCGTGGTCTAAAAGGTGTTTCTTCATTAGCTGGCATAACCATAGCATCACCGAAACATTCGCTTGAACCAGCATTATAAATTTTTATCGGTGAAGAAATATACCTAACAGCCTCAAGCAGATTTAAAGTACCAACACTAATACTCTCCAAAGTCTCAACAGGTTGCTCAAAAGATAATCCTACAGAACTCTGCCCCGAAAGGTTATAAATTTCATCAGGCTTTATTTTATTAAGGACTTGAAGAATGCTCCTAAAATCAATCAAACTAACTGATACTGGTTTTACATTCTCTTTTATTCCGATTTTTTGTAAAGAGGAGAACGCATTGACTCCAGCATCACGGGAGCCACCAAATACTTCATAGCCTTGTTTTAACAAAAACTCAGCCAAGTATGCCCCATCCTGTCCGGAAACACCAATTATAAGTGCTTTCTTCATGTAATGAATTGTGTGATCTTTCTGATCGGCTTCAAAGTTACAGTGAACCAGTAAGGTTTGAGTCCGTTCACCTTCCAGGCCAGGCGATCGCCTTTATTGGCTAAGAGGCGGTTTTTGAGGGATTGATTACTGGCCCCACCCACCCGCATTTTCACCATCACTTCCGGCAAATATGCAGCGGGAATTTGATATTTATACAAAAACCGCAGCATCAACTCATAATCAGCTGCTGTATACATATCCAGATTGAATAAACCGTATTGCGCATAGACGCTTTTCCGCACAAAAAAAGTAGGGTGCGGCGGCATCCAGCCATATAAAAAAGCTTCTCTGCGATAGGTGCCCGCCACCCATTTCCGAGTTACACGCTGCATATCAGCTGCATCCACATACCATAAATCGCCATAAACTGCATCGGCACCGGTTTGCTCAAAAAGCTGAACCACCTTTTCAATAATCGTCGGATTGGCATATACATCATCCGAATTCAGGATCCCTACAATCTCTCCAGATGCCATTTGAATACCCTTATTCATGGCATCATAAATGCCTTTATCAGGCTCGCTCACAAAAGGCCCGCGGTGTTTGCCAGCTTCCAATAAACGAAGCGTATCATCTATAGAAGCACCATCCACCACAATATGCTCCAGCTCCTGCCAGGTTTGCGACTGAACACTTTTCAGGGTATCCAGCACAGTGGCAGCACTATTAAACGTAGCGGTGATGATGGAGACTTTCAATTGGTTATTGATTATTGTCGATTGCCAATTTTCAATTGACGATAGACGATTAGCCTAAACAATTCTTAATTGTTAATTTTTAATTCTTATTTCCTCTCCACCACAATATTCTCCATCACCAACATATCCATCTGGGTACGGAGATAACAATCCAAAGCTTCTTCAGGTGTATTCACGATGGGTTCGTTCTCGTTGAAGGAAGTATTGAGTAAGATAGGAATCCCTTTCTTTTTCCGAAACGCATCAATCAATGCATAATACCTAGGCGATACTGCTGCATCTACTGATTGCAGACGACCAGTTCCATCCACATGGGTAACAGCCGGTATGATAGTTCTTTTCTCTACACGTATGGGAAATACTTTCTCCATAAAAGGTACCGGCTCATCCAGCTCAAAATATTCTGCTACATACTCTTTGAGAATACTAGGTGCAAAGGGACGAAAACTCTCTCTGCGCTTGATCTTGCTATTCAATAAATCTTTTGCATCGGCCCTGCCTGGATCAGCGAGAATAGAACGCGCACCCAGTGCACGCGGACCAAATTCTGCTCTCCCATTAAACCAGCCCACTACACCTGCATTAATCAAACGATCAGAGACGTAGTCGAATAATTCCGGATCAGGAATCTCTTTGTATGCAATACCTTTTTGCTCCAACATAGACTTGATATAGGCATTATCAAAGCGACTACCCGTATACGCAGAGAATACGGGCGCTACTCTTGGCGCTTTCAATGTTTGATGATATACATATTGTGCAGCACCCATGGAAATACCCGCATCGTGCCCGGCTGATGGAATATAAACTTCTTTAAAAGGCGTATTTCTGGTGATCTTTCCGTTAGCCACACTATTCTGTGCCACACCACCGGCAATACAGACTTTGGTGAGTCCAGTTTGCTGATGTAAATAGTGTAACACATGGAAGATGGTCAGCTCAGCCATACGCTGTACGGATGCTGCTAAATCTTTGTGTGCCTGTTTCAGTGGTTCATCTTTTTTTCGCACAGCACCGAATACTGATTCCATCTTTGTGCTGAACGCTTGTGGAATGGCTGGAATATTGTCATTGTTGTACGCAACAAATCCTTTACCGGGAGAACGGAAATAATCCAGATTCAAACGGAACAATCCATTTGGAATCAATTGCACCACATCACGCAGCTCATCTACATATTTGGGTTCACCATAAGGTGCCAAACCCATCACCTTGTATTCATCACCATAATGCGGAAAGCCCAGCAACTGTGTGAAAGCTGTATAGAAAATACCTAGAGAATGCGGAAAATCAATTGACTCTAACACATCAAGCTGATTGCCTCTGCCAATAGCCAACATAGTGGTTGAGAAATCTCCGGAACCATCAATACTCAGTACAGCAGCTTCTTCAAAAGGTGAAGCAAAAAAAGCACTAGCCAAATGACTGCGATGGTGTTCTACCTGATGAATTTTTTGCTTGAGTGCTGAAGCACTGATACCAAAATGCTTGGCAAATTCCTGCTCCAAGCTGGCGACTTGTTGTTGGTTCGAGAAACGTTCAAAAGCGTGCTGCGCTGTTTCAAAAGGCCTTGACGCGAAGAAAAAAAGTTTGCGTATAAACTTTGCTTTGGGATCGCGTCCAATTGCAATATGATCTACCTCCTCCAAACTAACACCGGCTTCTTTCAAACAAAAAGCAATAGCCATGGATGGAAAGCCAGCCCAATGTTTTACCCTTCTGAATCTTTCTTCTTCTGTAGCAGCAATCATCTGTCCGTCTTTGAAAATAGCGGCGGATGAATCTGCATGATATGCATTAATACCAAGAATGATCATTGTTGTATTATATTAACCTTTATCAGCAAGGCATTAGCCAAACAATTGCTGATACTGTTGTATAAAATCTTGTTGTGAAAAATAATTTACTGCTAACTGATGCGACCCGCCACAAAAAGCATCATACTGTTCCTGATCCATCATCGCAATCTGTGCAACTGTACTGGACAGGTCTGCTAATTCCAGATTCCAGCCGGCTTGCTTTACTTGCAAATCATTCCAAGGTGTATGGCTACTGGTGATGATTGGCCTACCCACTGCCATGGACTCGAATAATGCATGACCAAAGTTTTCTCCCTTGCTCATTAAAATCAGCGCATGGTGCTGTTGCATCATCGAAGGCACTTGTTGCGGATGTATATCACCAGCGTATGTTACCTGTACATGCAACGGCATTTGTTTGATGAGCTCTTCACACTTTGCCCAGTAATCAGCTTCCTTGATGGGCCCCGCAATGGTGAATTGTAAAGCATAATGAGCTGGTATCTGTAGCATAGCCTGTAAGGTTTCCAACAATTGCTTTTTGGCTGTAATTACTGAGAGATATAATAGCTGTAACTGTCCCGGATGCTTCTCCAAATGCTGAAACTTTGCAATAGGCTTCCTTGGAATATTTCCGGCAACAACAACTTGCTGTGCTTCACCAAATTCACGATAAATATCTTTCGCTTCATCAGCAGTAGTTGCATGCCAGTGCAATTGATCAAACAAGCCTAAGGAACGCATTAAGCCCAAATAAATTTTTTTCTTAGTTGATTTGGTAGCGAGTGCGCCTTCTTGTATCATACCTCTCGGCGCGACAATCAAATCGTCTGTAGCAATAGCTTCTAATTTGCGCAGCCAAAGTGGATACTGAATGATGTTTCTTGCAAACATACCATTGATATACACTTTGTGCGGCTGAAGTTCTTCTATGATCTGTTTCAATTGTACAATACCTGGACTTTTATGCGAAGCATACCAAACTTGTATTGCTCTGGCATCCTTTGTTAAAACCACTTCATTCCAATCATCCGTAGTAATACCGTTGTAATAATCAGTATCATTTAAATCGTAAGCATTTGCAATCACATAGAAATCATAATAGTCTTGTAAAGCCAATACCATGTTCTGGAGCGACTGCACAGGTCCGCCTGCTTTATAGCCCGGGTAGAAATACTCATAAAGTACTAAAATCCGCTTACGTCCTTCCGTGTTCATCATCCTACCAAATAATGCTGTAATCTTTGCTTATACTGCTTGAAACCAAAATGCTGCAATACTTTTTCCTGCATAGATAAAGGTGTTGTATTGCCTGTTTGCAGATTTTGAATGATTGCTGATTCTAATTCCTTGGTGTTATCCGGATCTATCAAAGTACCCAATTCACCTTGCAGCAAAGCATCTGCACTACCATCTTTAGAGCCTGCGATTACCGGTCGACCGCAAGCCAATGCTTCAATGAATACAATACCAAAACCTTCTTTCTTTGATGGCATCACAAATAAATCGGACAACAGATAGTGATCAATTAACTCTTCATCTTTAATAAAGCCTGGCATCTGCACATAAGCAGCCGCTTTCTTATCAATGATCAATTCTTTGATACGCTTTTGTTCTTGCTTTTCCGGATTACCGCATATGAAATAGCGGATTTGTCCCACAGAAGCTGCCACTTCAGGCAAAACAGTAATCGTATTATCGTAGCCTTTGTATTTCTCAGAGAACGACAAACGCGTTACAGTCAACAAAACCTTCACTGCTTCTGATAAGCCATAACGCTGCATCAAATAAGCTGGCTTATCAAACTGCTTGGGCACAGCAAAATAAGGATCGATGGTATTGTGGAAGATGTTGATTTTATCAGCATCAATACCGGGATTCAAATCAAGAATTTGCTGTTTGGTAAACTGACTAACCGATAGAATATGATCAGCCATCTGCAATAAGCGTAGTCGGATACCTGTATGTGTTTTCCAAGCTTCAATACCATGTGTAATTAATACGAGGCGGATAGAAGGCTTCATTCGCTTCACCAAAACGGCAATTACCGCAAGGTTCATGTGACCCACAATCAAAGTATCATAACGCAATGCTGCAAAGATGGCATAGATGGTAAACACCACCCTATTACCACCAAAACCTTTGAAACGCTTGCGTGGAAAATATTTTTCATCAGGCTTACTATCGTAAGAAGAACAAGCATCCGCATCCATATAGCCATCTACACTCAACTCATGCAAAGCTTTCAGAAAGCTTCGATTGAATTTCTCGATACCACCTGTTAGCGAAAATCCTGTAAGATATAAAAAGAAAACCCTCATGATCTTCCCAATGCACCCAATAGATGGGTATCTTTTTGTGCGAGTAAATAACACCAGTATCGGCTCCAGTGAATTTTACCATTCACCAAACCCCTGTGCAATTGCTTATGTGATCTGGAACGGATATGTGTGGTATTGATATGTTGCATCCATTGTTCAAATGGAAACACAAAGCCCTGCTTCGGTCTGTTCCAGATAGGTTCAGGTAAGATATCCTTGAAAGCTTTAATCAACAAATGCTTACCCTGATTGCTATTGAAACGAATATCCGGATTGATACTGTAGGCCAGTTCCATCAACTGCTTATCCAAAAATGGCACGCGCACTTCTACACTGTGCCACATACTCATGTAATCTGTATCCTTCAACAATTGATTCTGCATATAGAGATTGGCTTCCATGAAGCTGACTTTCTCTTCCGGTTGCAGCTTCTCTACAAATGAAGGGAGTAAGATTTTCTCTAAAGCAGATTCCACTTCTGCCACAGTGCAATCCAGCAAAGAAGCGACTTGCGCTGGCAGAAAGAATCCACGATTGAACAAATATTCTCCTAGGCCCTTCTCTACCTGCAAAAAGCTGAAACGCTTTCGCTTATCATCTGGAAAAATACCGGTTACAGCAAACATGAAATCGGGCAGCCAGCGTACAGAGGCCACTACATTGGTTCTGTTGAACGTGGGATAGCCCCCAAACAATTCATCTGCACCCAAACCACTCAAGACTGCTTTGAGTCCGTAAGCCTTGGCATATCTACAAATAAAATAAGAGTTGATACCATCATTGCTTGGCTGATCCATGGCTTTGATGATATCGGGCATATTGTCGAAGAAATCTTTTTCAGTTACTAAGAAAGAACGATGTTGTGCACCTGTGGCCTGAATCACAATATCTTGATAGAGTTTTTCAGAAAACTTATCATTTTCAAATACGATAGAGAGTGTATGCAAATTATCTCCAACAACAGGTTTGGCCAAAAGGGTTAACAAACTTGAATCCAAACCACCACTCAGGAAGAGACCAATGGGTGCATCAGAAATTAGGTGGC
Source organism: Chitinophagales bacterium (assembly GCA_017303835.1). Taxonomy (NCBI): domain Bacteria; kingdom Pseudomonadati; phylum Bacteroidota; class Chitinophagia; order Chitinophagales; species Chitinophagales bacterium. The sequence goes on along the minus strand of JAFLBI010000002.1, from coordinate 16,754 downwards.
GTTGCACTGATTCACGTAAAACAGCACGTACTTTATCAACTGCTGTTTCCTCATCATGAATTGTATAGTTATAGTATAGCTGAAAAAACTTACCTGTTTGGTACTGATGTGTGTGCAGGTTGTATTCCAACCAATGCCCTTTAGCTAGTGGCTGCACATCTTGTAGTGTGGTGATTGGCTCTGGCAGATGACCAAAGAGCAGAAAATATTTTCGCCAATCATTATTCTCCGGCCAGGATGGATCAAAAGCTGTGAATGCCCTTACTTCGGAAGCAAAACAAAACTGTCCGTTACGAACACCATAATACAATGGCTTGATACCTGCATGGTCTCTTGCCAAGAGTACAGTATTTTTACGCTTATCTAATAAAGCGAATGCAAACATCCCATTGAACCGCTGCAAACAATCTTTACCCCACTGCTGATAGGCATAGAGTATTACTTCAGTATCGCTGTGCGAACGGAATGAATAACCCAGCTGTTCCAACTCAGTACGTATGACTTGGAAATTATAGATCTCTCCATTGAAGATGAGGATGAGCTGACCGCTGGCATCTTGCATGGGTTGATGCCCCAAAGCTGATAAATCAATCAAAGACAATCTTCGATGTCCGAAAGCCAGTGGATGATCGGTATCAATATAAATACCTGCATCATCAGGACCGCCATGCTGCATGGCATCACGCATCCGCAGGATGGTTACTTCCTGAATGTTTTGTTTAGCTGATATAATTCCTGCTATACGGCACATGTTGGATTAGTCTTTGGTCTTTAGCGATTAGTCTTTAGAGCGCTCTTTCATGGTTTTTTGGCATAATCCAAGAATTCAGCAGAAGTCTTCAATTGTAAGTAAGAATACAGAAGTTAGAAGATAGTAGCCAGCTCCTCTTGTAAAGCCTGCAAAATTTCTTAGCGAAACTTAGCGCCATTGCGTCTTTGCGGTTAAAAGAAGACTATACAATTATTAATTGCTAATTATTATTCCTTAATTCACAAGAGCACTTCCAACCGCTGAGGAGCAGAGAAAATGAGGCAGCGCAGAGGTTTTACTAATAAACCTCCGCGTTAACTCTGGCAACTCTGTAGCTCTGCGGTAAATCATTGAATCATTTGTGCTCCTCTATGCCTTCGTATCGCCATGTTTCCCAAACCCCATTCTTCAATTCTTAATTATTAATTATTCATTCTTAATTCACAAAAGCATGCTCCACCACCCGCTGCACTTTTTGAAAATACCTTTTCCATTCATACTCCTGCACTTTGGCAACTGCATTCCGACCATGCACTTCAATAGCTTCCGGATGATGCAGATAATGCATCACAGCACTTTTTAATCCCCCCAAATCACCTGCAGTCAAGACAAACCCTGCATCATCACCCACTACTTCCGACGCGCCGGTTTGAGTGGTTGTAATTACCGGCAATCCGCAAGCCATGGCTTCTAGCACAACAGCAGCCCAACTATCCAAATAGCTTGGCAAGACAAACACATCCGATTGCTGCAAGCGTTCTGCCAATGCTTCGTGGTGCAGATAAGGGATATAAGTAATATTCGAATAATTCGATTTCTTGTTTAGTAAATCGGTGGCATCACCCCAGGGCCCTACTACTGTTAATTGTACTGGCAAATCTTGTATTGATTGCATCAAGTCGATCAGCAAGTGCATTCCCTTTCTTTTTGTCACAATACCCACATAAATCAACTGTAAGGTATCAGGCTTCTTATAAACGGTTTTGGGATGAAACCGTTTAGGATCAAAACCCAAGTTGGCGATATGTAGTTTGTGTTGCGGAAAACTTTGCTGCAACATGGTATCCGCAGCAAAACGCGACAAACAGATTACTTGATCACTCAGCGCATATTCTGCTTGCTTAATGGCATGGATGCGATCAAACAAAGTTGGTGTACCTGTTATAGCAGCAAAGAAATCGGTATCCTTTCTCAACTGTTGAATAAATGCCGTATGTACTTGTGCTAAGTCCAGAATCGTATGTACACCCAGTTGCTTTGCTTGCGCAAAACTTTGTTCACAAGATTTCTCATACCCAATCAAGATATCCGGCTGCAAGCGTTTCACCAAACCCTTGGCCCAACGATCATGGATGCGGTCTTCATAATAGGACCAGCGCTCTACATCGCGTATAATGAATCGTCCCAAAAACTTGTAGATGCTACCCCATGGATTGCTGTACACAATGGATTCCGGAATGCGGTGATCTTGTTTCTTTTGTAATTCCGTGGCCAAACGTTGGTTCCATGTTGCGAACCACTGCAAGATGCGATGAGAAGATCGATACCAATACGAGGTAACAAACCATACTTCATGACCGGCTTGCAATAATGCCTGAATCAAAAAGGGCGTGTATTGCTTGGAAGGATTGGAGATGAGGATTCTCATGCAAGTTGACTCCTAAAATATTGCAAGTAAGCTTCTGCTACCGAAGTTTTATTGAATGCTTGTAGATGCGCAGATGCGTTTTGCTGCGGTGCTCCTAGAGCTATTTGCGTGGTTTTGACCAAATCTGCCAGATTATTTCTTTCAAACAGAAACCCTAGTTGACCTGCTGCTTCTGCAAGTCCTCCTTCATTACTGCAAACCACTTTACAACCACAAGCCAAACCTTCCAAGGCGATCAACCCAAAAGGTTCTTTCCATCTTGCCGGCGCTACCAAGACCTTATGCTGGTTGAGTGTTTCTACCAAGGCATCACCAGTTAATGGCCCGGCAAACCGAACCGCTTCGCGAATACCCAGGTCATCTACCAATCTTTCTAAGAAGAAAAAATCAGGCCCCTCCCCAATGATGGTTAGACTTAGTTCCTTGTTTTCTTGATACAGTTGAGCAAATGCCTGAATTAATAGATCAGCCCCCTTATCACTCACCAGTCTGCCTAGAAAACAAAAATCCAAAGGACGTTCTTGTTGATTCGTGATACGGAACTCCTTGTCCACAAAATTGTGGATGACGATAGAATCACCTTTTAAAGTACTCGCCACATACTGACTCACCGCAATATTCTGTGCAATTCTCGTAAACTGGTTTTTGAGTCTTTGCTTCCAATTGTCCGCATGCTGATAAGGTAGGTGATGAATCACAAACCATTTTTTTCTAAAGCATGTAGCTAATAAAGCGGAATACAAACTGATATTAGCTTCTACGATGATGTCTGCATCCCGCATCGCCTGCCACAGTTGCCAGAAATTGTACTTTCGAATCACTTCATAGTGCAATCCGTTCATGGCCTTATTAGGCGTTTGCGTATAGACAATCACTTCATGCCCAGCTCCAGTCCACTCTTCTGCCAAACCTTGCATCACTCTTTCCAATCCGCCAATATTGGGGTGAAAGCTGATACTATGCATCAGAATCCTCAATGCAGCCAGGATTTTTTGTGGAAGAAATTCATCTGCGCTCTTACATTGGCTGCACTTGACCAGTTGTTCATGTTTGCTTGTGCAGCCATACCCATTTGCTTTACTTGCGCTGGGTGACTAATCGCATCATCCATACAACCAGCCAAAGCATTGATATTTCCAACCGGGTAGGTCCAACCCGTAAGCCCATCTTTCACCAAATCTAATCTTGCTCCTATCCGGTCGCTCACAATGACCGGAATACCACATAACATGGCTTCATTCACCGGTAAGCCATAAGGCTCATGCTCAGAACTAAATACTAAAATATTGGATGCTGTGTACCACTCAGGTAAACGCATATAAGGTATCAGGCCTGGGAATAATACTTTGTCTGTTATATTCAGATTCCTGACAGTCTCTTCCATTTCTTTTTTTAGCGGACCATCTCCGATCATAATCAAGTAGGTTTCCTTACCCAAGTTGGCAACTTGCACAAAAGCGGCAATCACATCTAAAGGCCGCTTTCTTTCGATAAATTTTGCGCAGAAGATAAATACAAATGCATTCTGCGGAATTCCATTTGCTTGACGAAATACATCTACCTGCGTTGCTGCATGTACCTGACTAATCAATTCTTCATCTACTACATAAGGCGTGATGGCCAATTGATTTGATCGAACCCCAATTGAGTGATGGTAATGCAAGGAAGCTGTGGATGGCACCCAAAGTCCGTTAGCAATATGATTATACAGTATCTTTTGAATAAACGGTTTCAAACGCAATTGCCAACCTCTGCTCTCAAATGTACCCTGCAGATATGTGGCATCACTAGTTAAAACCAGTCTCTTAAAAAAAAACTTAGTAAAAAAAATCCCTAGCTTTTGCCATGGATTGAAATAACCATAGACCACTACCACATCTGATTGGCGTATTTGCTGTATCAAGTAGCCTAACTTTTTGATTAGCTTGTGGGGTAGAAATGCATAATTGTATGCATCCCCTAATTCAACTTTGGTGACAGATTCATTGATGGCTTCAACAGAACCAGGTATAGAACCTGATTGTATATATAGTACACTCGACTGAATAGCTTTTTCTTTCGCCATTAGGCGATAGGGGAGATTGTTTTGAATGGGCTTATCGAGTATGTAGAGTAATTTGCTTAACATCACTCAAAGCGACATTCCAGATTTTTTATGATAATAAGCCTGATCTAAAAAAATAATTCCTGTCATAAAGAAAACAATATTGAAAATATTAAATGTAATCGGAGCAATAAAAGTTAAGCCGCCAATTAGCCATTTAGTCTGCCAAGGAACAACCAAACTTCTACAAAAAAAGAAGGTCATAAGAAGTCTAATAAACAATAAAATAAATCCGCCTTCCAGAACATAACGCTCAAGCTCAGACTCAATATAACCGTATTGCTGTAATGCCTCAGATGCACCCCATAATACAATAGCTCCTTGATAGGTAGAGCCAATACCGATACCGAATATTGGATTTTCACCTTTAAAATCTCTTATAGCATAATAATCCCACAGAATTCGGCTTTTTTCTTCACCAGACTCTGCTAAGGTTTCTCTACGTGTTTGGAAATTATCAAATGCAGTAGAAACAGTTGTTTCAAATCCAAGTTGCCCTCGTGCTAATATAACCAAATACACAACTACAAATGGTACAATTAGTCTAAGTATAAAACTTGAAATATTTGTTTTCCTTGCTTCAAAAATTAAGAAAAAAAGCATGATTAAGATGTATACATAAGTTGCACCCCTTGAGCCATTCATAAAACAGGCAACAAGTCCTCCAAGCATCAGTGACAGGGTAACAGCAGGGCGATATTGATATATGATTAAACCCCAAACAAATAATGCATGAAACAATAGATAAGAACTAAAACCAGTGATATACGAAAATGTCCCGGTAATTCTAACAGCAGTACCAACTTCTGCGATAATATTGCCAACATTTTGTTCCGCCGCATAACGATTTAAAAAATGCTTTTGAGGAAGGCCATATTGAATAAACCCTAAAAAAATTTCGGAGAAAGCAACAACAACTAAAACTAATATCCATTTTCGTGCATCAAAGTAAACCCTATTTTCCAGATAAAAGAAAGCCAAAAACCAAAATGAAAAGTGTAATAGTATACCAACACCTCCATGCAAAACTGACTTTTGTAAAGGATTAAATGCTCCAGCAATAAGATAAATAACAAAGAAAACTATCAGCTTATTACTAAGTACTTTATTAAACTTGAAATTTTCGTTCGTAAATAATACATAAGGCACCAGCAATTGGAAAAAGAAAATAATATTTCCCACACTATAACTTGTAAAAACCCATTTTCGTAATACCCCACTTAATATTGTAAACAAAAAAATAAATAAGAAAGTATTCGTGCTTTTTTCAACACTCTTTCTATAGAGCAAGACGCTATAATGATTCAACTTATTTAACGAAGATTGCATCTGACCAAAGCATAATATTGTTATTGTAAACTGGTTCTATAAATCCTGAAAATTTATACCCATGCGCATTTAAATACTTGAGTGTTTCACCAAAAAATGATTGTTCATCATACAATCTATCAAAAATGACTTCAACCCTGATTAAATCAATCTTTTTGCTACTCAACATTGCTGTTGCACCCTTTAAAACAGCCAACTCAGCACCCTGAACGTCAATTTTTAATACATGGATTGTATTCAGATTATACGACTTTGCTACTGCGTCAATTGTTGTACAGGCAACCTGCACAACTGAAGCTTGTTCAAGGGAAGCAGGTTTCAGTAGTGAGTTTGTTTCACTGAAAGCACTGTTTACATAAAAGTTTTTCTCGCCTATAAAATCAGCCAATGCTAAACGCGCAGGCTTAACTAATTCCTGACTGGCAAATCGGTTACTCAGTTGATTGAATGAAGACTCGAATGGCTCAAAGCAATAAACAGAAGCTCTCGAAGCAATTTCTAACATTCTCGCAGTATAATTGCCAACATTAGCTCCAACATCAAAAATGACAACCTCATTTTCTCGGTTTGCATTTACTAACTGCCTAAGATAATCAGCATCAGTCATAAACTGCTTACTGCTGACATGATAACCCGCCTTTTCAAATAAGTACTTTAATAACCCACGAATAGCCATTACCATTGTTTTTTTGTTGCAACAATCAAACCATCAAAAGAACTAATTGCCTCAAGGTCAATCTCCGTATATATGTAGTAATCATACCCCTTTAAGAAATCTAAGCAGTCTCGATGCAGGTCCTGAGAATGCGTAGAAATAAAAATATATTCTACACTCTTTTTACTAAGTGCATTTACAGCACCAGCCAACATGTCAAGCTCATACCCCTGTATATCACAATGAAGAATGTCTACTTTATTTATTTGCTGCCGGGCCAAGAAATCATCAATTGAGACAGTAAACGGCATAGTAGATTCATCAGACATATGACCTATAAAATACTGAAAGAAATTACCTTGCAATCCATTCAAAGAAAAATTCTGCTTCCCTGAATAAAGAGACCGTGCATCAGGCTCGATCATATAGTTTTTTGCACCCTTGATTTCACTATTAAACCACATTGAATAATAAGACCAGTAAGCACCCAACTCAATCATTACAGCATTATCACTAAGCCTTCTCAATACTTCCTTAAAATAATATTCTTCTTCAGGTTCATGCACGCCTTTATTCATTTGTAACATTAAATGCGTTGCATCAAAAGATTCGCCATATCCATAATAGCTTCCAATTCTCACTTTAAGTCCATTATGCATAACCTGATACCCATATTCGATAGTTCCAGCATTGGGAACTCTTTCTATTAACTGGTTGATTTCAGCAGCACAAACTTTATCTATCCGCTTTTTCCAGTAATCAGAAAGGTCTTTATATTGCTTATCAATAGTTCTCTTTCTGAACAAATCCTGTAACCGATAAAAAATAGCAACTATTACAGGTTTTGACTTTATGTACTTTATTAAGTTCATATTTAGGGATAATATTTAAGTGCCAAGTAAACCATCCTAAGACGCTCCTGCACTCTTTCTTTATTTTTAAAACTGAAGAAAAAAAACATCGCTTCAATTAAATGCCGTGCTGCAAGCGGAAAGCGCATCAAAGCAGCCGCAGACCTACCTTTCACTAAATACATATAGCGTAGTCGTCGCTTATGTACATCATACACCCTTTTAGCAGACCAAGCAGAAACCGTACTCTGATTATCATGAATTATACCAGTACATTGAATGATTGCTTTCCGAAATCCAGCCTGTGCTAACTTCCATGCCCAGTGTACATCAGACTCAGCAAATGGAAAGTTCTCAGCATCCATGCCTCCACTTTTTCTCCATGCATCAATTTTAACAAGTAGCGGACTGGTATATAAAACATCGTAATAATGCCACTTAATAGCACTGTTTTTTTGCCAGTTATTTAGTTGCATCCTCTCAAGTCCAAATTTATCGCTTAACTGCAGCCCTAGGATAGTCGCTGATATCTTAAGAAAAGTTGATCCCGGAATTAAAAATAAACCTTGAAGATTCTGAACAGTAAATCCTACAGCACCAAGCAAATCATTTCCCCTCAAAAGATTTACTGCATCTAAAACAGGCTGCTGATTCTTGATAAGATTGTCTGTTTCAAATAGCAAACCCTCAGTTGCGGCAGGAAAAAAATCTAGAACTCTTTTAAACATTCTGTTTACCCCTTCACTAAAGCTCGGTCTATCTTCTTCAATAAGCACTGCTACAGTATTAGGGTAATCACCGGCAATTTTCCTCAGGTATTCTTTACTACCATCTTCTGAACCTGCATCCAGAACGAGCAAACCGAAATCAGGGTGATTACTGATAAAATCAAGAATACAATGACAGGCTTGATGCAATAAAGCCAACCTATTATAAGAACTTACGAGAAATATTGTGGTTACTTTCATCTTTTCAGTACAGCAAGAAGCTTTTCTGTATGTGCTTTTACACTACGCTCATTTTGATAATGAGCATGCAACTGCAGAACCGTATCTTCAACTTTAACATCTGATAAAGATGGGATTGCTGAAAGCCTAAAATATAAATTAGGCTCTATAATTATAGATTCATCTGTATTAATAACACATAATCCAGCAGCCGCATAAGTTGCAAATATTCCAGACTTATCCAAAAGGTGCCCCGGATAATCGATCAGGCCGTACTTAGCTGAAGCGATATATTCAGCAACATCATAGGTTGATTTGAGGTAACCAATTTTTTTAATTGCAATATCCAAAGGCAGCCAAGAATAGTCTACATCACCTGCTCCAATATCTATTACTACGTTAATCGAAAGCTTTGCTAATAATGCTTTCAACTCGGTTTTTCTCTTTAAAGCAGCAGCCCGTCTACCATAAGTACCGAAAACAACCAGAATTTTTTTTCTTTTCATCCATGGCACTAAATTCTTAAAAACAATATTTGAGGGAACTGGCGCCAACCCAAGATACACCCCATGATGATGATAAGCTTGTATGTGCTTTAAAACGGGTTCACAGGAACAAAAGATAGCTGACGCGTTCCGAACATACATCTTAAATATTAAACGCTCAATTGGATAATACCAGAATGATTTTTGATAAAACTTCCCCTGTGCTGCATAAGCTTCATGGAAAAAAACGAGACCTTTTAATTTACGCTTCTGAAACTTAATTAAGCGAATTATATTACTTATATGCTCCAGAAATGAATACCCTGCATTCACATAACTCATTATATACAAATCTGGCATTCTGTTATATCGAAATTCTGTATCTACTAATTCACTTTTAAGGTATTCGCCAATGACTAATGCATAATCATAAATTGCATTTTGAGTAGTACCATATCCTGGCACAAGATGCAACAATATTTTCCGATCAGACATTATATATCCTCAACTTGTCTAACAATATCACCAGTAACTTTGGGCCAATCAAGTTCACTAACAGAGCTGGCTGCTGCTTTACCCATAGATACAATCAAACTAGGGGTATTTAGGAGACAATTTATCTTTTCTGAAAGATCTCTTGCACTGCCAGTTTTAAATAACATACCATTTTGATTATGCACAACAAAATCTAATTGCCCCGAATTATCGGAAACAACGGGGCATAATCCTAAGGCCATTGCCTGTGTAAGTGCAACAGACTGGCCTTCAAGATATGAAGGCAACAAAAATATTTGAGCAGTCTTCAGGAACATAATTTCTTCTTCCTGCTTAAAATGGCTAATCACATATACTCTATCTCTATATTCAGGAAGGAAACTGTGTAATACTTCTTCCGAAGAGAAGGCAGTTCCTATCAACATAAGTTCGATATCTTTTCTTAGCCTGAATAAATCATTAAATGCATCAATGATAGTATCAATACCCTTTCTTGGAATCCAAGTTCCGTTATACAAGATTCTAATTCTTTCCGAATGTTTATTCCCGTCTATTTGATTCGGCCTGAATGAATGATACCCATTTTTAAAAATATATAATCGGCTTTCTGGCACACCCCTTTTCTTTAGGAATTTGAGATCAGTTGAATTAGACAAGAGACAAAGTTGTGCATATCTAAAGCCTTTTCTGTGAGAATAAAAGCGAATCCAATCCGGGAGCAATCTAGCTTTAAATGAAAGCTGCTCAAATCTAAAATGCTTATTCAAATCCCATGCACGTTCTTCAATACCATGACTGAAAATAACCAACTTACCAGGCAATGAGGTAAAATCACCTCCAAATGGTTCATGCACAAGCCAAACATCTGCATTGATGTTCTTTTCCTTACAATAGGCAGCAGCTTTTTTACCCCAAATAAGCATATGCGCTGAACCAACTTCCATTCTACCAATATGTAAGAAGCTATGACCGGCTACTTCAAATGCATGCTTCCAGTTAGCAGCTATCCGGCCCATACCCGTTTCATTCGACAAATTTATGCAAGCGATATGGGCAACTACCATTTTCTACGAATAAGTACCAAAGAATCTACTTCATGAATAATCTCCCAACCTGTATTATTACGTATATGCTTTTCTACTAGAATAACCGGACCCCAGTCTGATTTGGTCCACCCGTTCTCAAAAACCCTTGCATCATGAAGTGCAATAATGCCCCCTCTTTTAAGTTTAGGAGCATATGTTTCAAAATCTTTTTTAACCCCTTCATAACTATGATCTCCATCTACGAACACAAAGTCTAGTTCATCAGGTAATTGCTTATGCACTTCCCAACTTAAGCCCTGAACAATATGTATTTTATGTTCAATGCCTTGTTTTTTCCATTGATGTAATGCTATAAATTTTCCATAATTGAAGCCGAGAGCCCCTTTAAAAAAAGGGTCGATTGCATATACTTTAGCATCGGCTGGTGTATTAAGTGCAAATGTTGCCGTATTCACCCCTTCAAATATGCCAATTTCTACAACCAGTCTCGCATCCGCAACTGCAGTAGTCAATAATGACCGCTCAGCTTCTGATGTTTGGGTAATAGCTTCATCAAGTCCTAAGACATATCTTAACCAATGTAATAATGCGCCTCCTTTCATTTTCTACTTGCTTTTATGAAATATCCAGTAGTATCACCATATAAGTCAAATTTCTCATCCAAATGCTTAAAGAAAATATCAACAACTTTGGCGAGTAGCTTATAAGCGTAACCCCAGGCAGAACCTTTTTGCTTCAATTCAATTCCAGTCATACGCATATCATTAGCTATTTTACTTGCATTGCCTAATTGAGGAATGATAAAATCAATATCAAAGTTGTTTTCATTAAGCAAGTATCGAATTCCGTGCTTTGTATACCTGTAAAAGTCGTAAGGCTCTTGATGCAATGGTACACTATGCGGTAGGCTAAGAAATAAAAAGCCACCTGGCTTGAGAATTCTATTAAATTCTTTCAGCACCAACCATGGCTCAGGAACATGTTCTAATACCTGAATACACATAATTACATCAACTGACCGATCTTCAAGAGGAATCTGTCTTAAATCCCCTTTTATATCCAGATGTGAATAGTCAACTGTATGATCTCCCACACCCAAGTCCATAGAAGTATACTTAATTTCCTGAGTAATCCTTTGCCGCCAATGTCCGTCACCTGCACCTGCATCAAAAACATAATCCCCGTTCCGGATAGACTTATTTAAATCACTGATATATTCATTCCAATAATACATACTATTGATTATTACTGATAAATAAATCGATTTGTTCAGAAGTAAGCAGCTGCGTATTCTGCTTAATTTTATCCAGCGGCCAATTCCACCACTTCAATTCAAGCAATTGTGCAATCTGATGTTCCTCGAACCTTTTCCTGATCATTTTTGCTGGATTACCCCCCACAATTGAGTATGGCTCAACATCTCTAGTAACAACTGAACCTGTTGCAATGATAGCCCCATCACCAATAGTAACACCTGCCATAATGGTTACACCCGCGCCTATCCAAACATCATTGCCAATAATTGTATGAAATCCATGTATTAGATTATCCACAAAACTTACATCACTAAAAGCAGCATGAAATGGGTAAGTTGATACAAAGTCTGCCCTGTGATATCCACCAATAAATATGGTTACATGTTCTGCTATTGAACAAAACTTTCCAATTGTTAATTTGGATCTTTCCCCAAAGTATACAATTCTGGGGCTATTCGTATCTGGATGACCATATGTATAGTCGCCTATTTCAATGATTTCACTTTGATACCTTGGCAATTGATTCAGCATTCTGTATGGATCATGCTCGAGATATCTTTTGATTCTCCTCCAGACTTTGCCAAACAAATTTCTAAGATTGGAAGACAAACCGTGCCTATAAGGCCCAAACTCAGGTCTTAAACTTTCGTTCATAGAATAATTTCCACGATTGGAATTTAAAGATTACAACAAACATGTGCTCAAGCCATATTTTAATGGCAATGAATATATGCTTAGACAAAAAATGCCCTTTTGCCATTCCGTAATGGGTTTGTGTAATGGCAATTAATAATTGCTTAAGCTGAATGTTTTTATTCCACTTGTTTGCAAAATAAACTGCCATTTCCTGGTATTTGCCAAGCTTGATACCATCACGAATACTTCTCCATGGGTGTAATACAAAAGCATTAGGCACAAACTGTATAACAGTACCTGCTTGCTTTAACCTTTCTCTGAAATCAACATCCTCCAAATGTGGAAATCGAAACTTCTCATCAAATCCTTTTAAACTCAGGAATAATTGGCGCTTAATTAAAAAATTACAGCTCCACAAATTTCCACCGGTAATATTTAATGGCGCATGCTCTATTGGGCTATTCTTCTCACGATCCGTTCTAATGGCACCCTCAAAAACCTCAATGGCAGGGTATTGCTTTATAGCAAGCTGATAAGCTTTTACCAAATCTTGATCTGGTATACAATCATCGTCTAAAAACAGCAGCCACTCACCGCTTGCCTTTGCTGCACCATTGTTTCTATTTGATGCTGGTCCTTTTTGAGGACCTCTTACATAAATAACTTGAGAAAAGTTCCTCAGTACATACACTTCAGTATCATTCAGTTTGCTATCATCTGTTACAATGAGTTCTATGCTTTCTGAAGCCCGAGATGCTGCTTCGTTAATTTTGCTTATACAATGACTAAGCTCTGAAATACGATTACAAGTTGGTATAATTACTGAGATCAAAACTTATGCCTTACAAGTTGATGTACAAAATACCAGCACCACTCAAAAAAGGAAAATTTAATGTCATTTCTAAGTAATAATACTTCTGAAAACTTTTCAGTTGAAGTAACGATAATCTTGAAGCCAATTGATGAAAATCGTGACAATGCTCTATATGTTGCTTGCCTTAAATCATCATCTAAAAACTCATGAAACTCAACTGTAATTTGCCTAAAATATGATAATTCTTGATCAGAGAGGCTTTCAAATACAGCTATTTCAGATCCCTCTATATCTACTTTCAAAATGTCAACTTCATCATAGATATCACTCTGCTTCATTAATGTAACTAACTTGAATGCAGGAACAGTGACTTGCTCGCTAACATTCCAAGCAGAAGCAATAGTTTTATTAATACTACTAGCTTCATCATTTTGAGAAATAGAAAACCTTGTTTCGCCATCGAAATCACAGACAGCACCATGATATTTCTTGAAGTCAGAATTATCACTGAGTCCTTCATACAATTGGCGATTTGCTTCAACACAGAACCCCTTAATAGAATACAGTTTTCCAATGCTCTCGTAAAAAACACCTCGATTAGCCCCTAAATCTATCATCGAAATTGTTTTATCCAGACAATTAGTCTTTACAAAGTGCCCACCTATATACGCCAATCCAAGCTTTTTTGCAGACAAGTAAATCAGCTTTAGCTGAACTTTATCTAAAAAGCTGTACTTACGCATCGGCTAATTTTTGGATCATGTTGTAATACTTATCTTTCAAAACAGCCCAATCAAAAGTATTTCTAGCATGACTAGAAATTACACTAGATTCTATATTCCTTGATTCGATTTCAGCGATAGCTTCAATTAGTTGATTGTTTCTTGTAAGATCTTTATAAATACCATATTCACCAAGTGTTTCTCTGGTAACTATATAGTCATGTACAATTGGCATTAGGCCACATCCTAAAGCTTCAGGAAGCACTCTTGGCAAGCCTTCATGTAAAGAAGCTAAAATAAAAAAGTCGGCAGCGTATAGATAGCTACTAACCTTGTCTGCAGCCACGCTTGTTATAAGAAAATCATCTGCATTTAACTTAATCTCCGCATAACTTGTCACCTCTTTACTTTCAACTCCCATTTCGCCAAGTAAAATCAGGAAATAATTATCAAATCCTCGAATACTTGCAAACTCATCGACTACATAGGACATTCTTTTATGAGAGTTATTGATTGCACCTACGCTGATAATAATCTTCTTATTTAAAGGCAAGTTTAAGGTCTGCCTCAAAGTCATTTTATTCAACCCATACGGAAAATTAACATACTTAATGCCATAAGGAATAACAGTCATAAATGAGGGAGGCACACCACTTTGAACTGCACCAGAAAAATAATGGGGCAATAATTGATGCACGTGATCCATTCTAGAAAAGGGAGGCCAATTAGGCGCCCCGTTGGAAAATAATAACTTATACTTTGGTCCAACAATTTTTCTAATATGCCACAAGTACACTCCTAAGAGGAAATCACTATAAATTAACACAGCTGGTCGCTTACGCAAGAGCCAAAACCATAAAACCAAACTAAATGAAAATTGCTCAATCAAATATCCATTTTTCCTAAAGATCAATGCTAATAAACGTGCAGCACTTGAATGACGCTTAATACACCACACTTTTTTGTAACCGACTTGACAAGATGTTTTACCGCCCCCAAAAAGTGTTACATCAATTTCATCATACTCAAATAGGGCATTCGCCAATTGCAAAGAAAATGACTCATAACCTCTATTAATATGTCCTAATCCCGTACACGCTATCGCTACGCTTGTCTTCATCAGTTACTCAAATCATTAAGATATCTATACAGCTTTTTCTGCACAATATCTTTTGAAAAATTTTCTTTTACTGCATTAAGAGAGCGAACTCCCATATCGCTAAGTAACCCTTGATTTCTACTTAAATAGACTAGCTCTTCAGCTATTAAAGATGGCTCATTATCCTGTATACAATAACCACATTGGTATTGGTTAACAAACTCGTGACCAATAGCATAATCTGGCCCCAAAGATAAAATTGGCTTACCAGCAGCCATATAATCAGTAATCTTTGTCTGCAGAGATGTTTTAGCATAAGCAGCATATTCAGCTAGAAAAGATGTTGCAAGCAGACAAAGAGAAGCCCCTTGAAGCACCTTATGCATTTCATTATAGTCAATGAAACCTCCATACTCAACACCTAAAGGAGAAAAAATATTTTTATAAGTATCCCAGAATACCGGTTTACCATAAATAATAAAATCAACTGCTATACCCTGCCCCCTTAGTAATGATACCGCACGTGCAAGAAAAACAATTGCATCCAAGTGCATTGGCCAAATTGAGCCAGTATATACAATTCTTAACTTTTGATAGTCATTACTCAGCACCCTTTCTTCATGATCATGAACACTTACAGGATTATGTACTATCAACACTTTTTTAGACAAACCCCCATACTGTGCAACCAAAGACTTCTCTAAACCTTTACTTATCAGAATAATACCTATACTATCAGTTAAAGTTTTTTTTACAAAAGACATTGAATTATCAGTTAACCAACTTTTGGATATTGTGCTCATCCAGTCATCCATATAGTATGTAATCAGTGGAATACCTAATCTCTTTGAAGTATAATAAGCAAAATGAAGTCTTTCTAAATGTGAAGTTGAAATCAGAAAAAAAGTCTTTTTATCATTAATCTTCAATTTAGTGTGAGATGCAAATGCCTCTCTGATCCAACAATTCAGAACAAAAAATATTGGATTAAAAAACTTGCCAAGACGATTTCTAATTGGCTGAAAATAGTTTAAGCGAATCTTGATAACAGATCCTTTAAGTAAAGTTTCTTCAGACTCTAAATAATCTTCTACATCAGTAAACAAGGTTATTTTCTCTGAAGGGTAGGTATCAAATAAATTGTACAAAGTCTGACTGATACCCCCACCATTTCTTGACGGAACCCCATCTGAAAATATTATTAGGCTAGGATATTCCACTTTACGCCTTATTCAAACTTTCATTCACTAAGAGAATGTGCTCTCCAAGCGTGCGACTGCTATAATCATACTCAGCAACTGCCTTAAATACGTTTTTAGTACACCCTGGCTTCAGTCTGTCATGTAATTCAATAATGATATACCTACATTGTCCAAGCCATTCATCATAACCGTTCTCAAAAACCTCTCGTTCACTACCTTCAATATCCATTTTCAACAATCCTATTTGCTTAAATCCCATCAACTCTTTAATACCAGTAACAGTATACGTTTTCACCTTATTATGCATTGGATTATCAAGCCCATCAGATGGAACAGTTATATAACCCCATTCCTGATGACCATCGTCAATAAGACTAATGCTTGTTTCTTCATTCCATAAGGCACCAAGCAGGCAAGTCACATTCGCTAGTCCTTCTGTATTCATCTTCAAAAGCTCAAAATTCTTTTGGTCGGGTTCAATACATATAATTTTTGCATTAGGATATCTTCTAGAAAAATAAACAGCAGTATAGCCTACGTTTGCACCGGCATCAACTATAGTGTTAATATCACTTTCAGCGTTGAATAAATAATCGTTCAAACAAAAAACTTGTAAGAAAACGCTGAAATCTGATGAGTGCTCTCTTAGAAATATATCTCTGCCATACAAAGGCAAATGCACTTTATATAAATTCTTTCCCCGTTTAAGTTGCC